>JAPUIM010000212.1 GCA_027297025.1 Bacteroidota bacterium
GCCCCGGAGTATGTCCAGGTGGTCCCTATGCCTGATGTTTATCGGGGTTTATATAAAGATGGGGACGCAGGTAAAGATTATGCTAAATATGTAAAAGAAGCCATAAGTCAAATTTGCAGCCAAAATAGATCAGTAGCTGGATTTATTTGTGAAAGTATATTAAGTTGTGGGGGCCAAGTTCCACTACCTGCTGGATATTTATCGGAGGTTTATTCTATCATAAGAGAAGCTGGCGGGATTTGTATCGCCGATGAAGTGCAAGTGGGCTTAGGAAGAGTAGGTAAATATTATTGGGGCTTTGAATTAAGCGGAGTAGTTCCCGATATTGTTACCATCGGCAAACCTTTGGGAAATGGCCATCCGGTGGCCGCCGTGGTATGCAGCGAAGAAATTGCCGATGCTTTTGCCAATGGGATGGAATATTTTAATACGTTTGGAGGTAATCCTGTTTCTTGTGCCATTGGTCGGGAGGTTCTACAGATAATTAAGGATGAAAAATTGCAGCAACATGCTTTAAAAATTGGCGATCAACTAAAAACCGAATTGAGATCACTTCAGAAAGAATATCAGGTGATCGGTGATGTAAGGGGGCATGGGTTGTTTCTTGGTATCGAGTTAGTAAAAGACCTGGAAACTTTGGATCCAGCTGCTGATAAGGCCAAATATTTAATTAACCGAATGAGGGAATTTGGGGTGTTATTGAGCACCGATGGACCTTTTAACAATGTGCTCAAGATTAAACCACCGCTATGTTTTGGAAAAAGTGATCTCAGCTATTTTATAGAAACAATGGATCTTATATTGAAAGAAGATTTTATGAAAGAATGACCTTTGTCAGGAAGAATCATTCAAAGTTTATAATTGAATTTCATTTATAATTGTTCTTTTAATTTTTAAAATAATTTATTGCTTTTTAATTTAAGCCTCTACCTCCAAATATGAAATGTAATGGAAGGTTTCGATGAAATTGTAAAAATGGTGGTCAAGTCGATAATCGACTACCTGCCGAAATTAGCCCTGGCACTGATCGTGCTAATAGTTGGATTGTGGATCATTCGTAGATTAAAAGGTATCATCCGGGCATCCCTCGACAGGATAAATTTGACTGGTGATATTACCCCATTTCTGGTTTCCATCATTGACGTAATTCTTAAGATCCTTCTTTTGTTCAGTGTTGCAGAGATAGTAGGGATCGAGACAGCCTCATTTATTGCCGTAATGGCTGCTGGGGGATTCGCCATAGGTTTGGCCTTACAGGGCAACTTGGGAAATTTTGCCGCCGGAGTGGTCGTATTGGTGTTTAAGCCCTATAAACTAGGAGATTGGGTGGAATTGGACGGAAAATTTGGCAAGGTGCTGGAGATACAAATTTTCAACACCATCATCGAAACTCCTGGTATGAAAACATTGATCATGCCCAACAGCAAAGTCACTGGTGGTGTGGTAATCAACTTTAGTGAGAGGGGGGTTTTGAGGCTGGAGATAAGTATCAACATATCATACAAGCAAGATTTTGCTGAAGTTAAATCACTAATTCAATCACTACTAACCCAAAATGACAAAGTTTTGGAAGATCCACCCCCTGAAATTGGTATTAAGGAATTTGGCAGCCATAGTGTTGAAGTGGTGATCCGACCCTACGTCAATCCCGACCACTATTGGGAAGTAATTTTTGAAGTGCACCAAAGTATAAAAGAAGCCTTTCAGAAACATAAAGTGGAAATCGCTTACCCGGAAGGAGTTCAATTTGAACATTGGGGAAAGTCAGGAACATCAAAATCTTAATAGTCTCAAACCCGATTATTTTTAATATTAGTAGTGCTCAATAATGTCAGGCTCCAATTTGGCAATTCTGTAGAATCTTTTTTCCCGGTAACCACAGTTATCGCAGTGGTAATGCTTTAGCAATCTTCCTGGTTTTTCGGTGGAAGGAGAGTCCACAATTTCTTCTCTCTTATCATGCAAAGTAAGGAAATCACAATCAGGACATTTTTCAACTTTGTATTTGCCTTCATATTTTTCGATTTCCACATGTCCGGTTTCCTCATCTACCCAAACATCGTAATCAATAGAAAAGACGTCCTCCTCAGCCTGCATACCAACACTCAAATGAACATCTTCTTCCTCTTCACTTAAAAGTTTCATGGGCTTATTTGATTTTGGAGAAATTCGGGGTTTATACCTTAGCTCTCTTAATTTCTTGTTCAAAGCTGAAGAGTAATAAATATGTAGCCATTTGTAGAATGCATAAGCAATAATAGTAGCAAACAAGACGCTGGTGATCAATCCTGCCAGGTAAAGGGTAATTGCATATTTGTCTTCTTCATGGAATGGCAACAGGCTATCCACCATTAATGTAATGGTCACTAAGAAGCATAGGAAAACATACCATGTTATCCTGGTTTGGTATTTGGCCCGGTAATCATACTCCTGTTTAAAGGTATTCGCAGCCTTTAATCTGACAAGGTGGTAAACGACAAATCCAAAAGCCGAAATTACCGCGGCTATTGCCAGATTATTTTCCAGGGTCAATAGAAATACAAGTGTTTCATTTGGGTGATCCATGAGTTAACGATTTTAGTATAACCATCTTTAATTTAAAGAAAATCAATTTGCACACAAAATTTTATGACTATTGTCAAGTGGTAAAATATATAAGTCAAAACTGAAAATATAACCATAATGAGTATTAATGGGGCCTGGAGCATGGTAAACACATTTTTTTAGAAGTTTATAATTGATAAATTGAATATTTTAAATTATTTGGAAAATTATACAAGTGAAATATAGTATCCCTCATTCGGATTAAAAAACCCCAAAATGAGAAACTTACAAAATTTTGCTATTTTGTTGTGGGTTTTGTTACTCTTCACCGATGTTCAAGCCCAAGACAATTGGATATCCTTGTCCAAAGGCAGAGACCTCAAGAGTTGGAAACAATTGGGGGGAGTCGCAGAATACAAGGTGATAGACGGGGTTATTATAGGAACTACCAAGAGCAATACCGCCAACAGTTTCCTATGTACAAAACAGAATTATAGCGACTTCATTTTGGAACTGGAAATGTGGGTGGATCCTGCGGTAAATTCCGGTATCCAGATCAGGAGCAACAGTCTGCAAGACTATAAAAATGGCAGGGTGCATGGCTACCAGGTGGAGACCGATCCTAGTCCTAGGGCCTTTAGCGGGGGTATTTATGATGAAGGACGCAGGGGTTGGCTATACCCTTTGTCACGGAACACCAACGCCCAAAAAGCGCTTAAAAATGGTGTTTGGAACAAATACCATATTGAAGCCATCGGCAATACCATCTCCACCTGGATCAATGGTATACAATGCACTAAATTGGTCGATGATATGACCTCTGAAGGATTTATCGGGTTGCAAGTGCATAGTATCAATGATTCAGATTTGGTAGGCCGAGAGGTCAAGTGGCGAAATATCAAAATATTAACCAATAACTTAGAAGGCAACCGCTGGGTTCA
>JAPUIM010000213.1 GCA_027297025.1 Bacteroidota bacterium
CAAAGATATAAGGATTAAACTTTACCAACACCTTTTAAAGCTTAGGCTAAAATTCTTTGACAATACTCCCATAGGCAAATTGGTAACTAGAAATATCTCCGATATAGAAACCTTATCCAATGTGTTTAGTGAAGGACTTGCTGCAATGATGGGAGACCTATTACAATTGGTGTTTATCCTGGGCTTTATGTTTTACATTGATTGGAAACTGACCCTGGTATGTTTGTCTACATTGCCCTTGCTTATGCTGAGCACCTACATATTCAAAGAAAAGATAAAAATCGCTTTCAATCAGGTTAGAAATGCGGTTGCCAATCTGAACTCCTTTGTACAAGAACATATTACAGGTATGAGTATAGTACAGATTTTCAACAGCGAGAATTCCGAATTTGAAAAATTTAAACATATCAACGAAACCCATAGAAAGGCCCACATCAAATCTGTTATGTATTATTCCATTTATTATCCAGTTGCTGAAGTGATCGCAGCTATAGGAGTAGCATTATTGGTCTGGTATGGGGCAACGGAGGTAATAATGGAACAAATTAAATTTGGAGTTTTGGTATCATTCATTTTGTACCTGCAAATGTTTTTTAGACCCATAAGAATGATTGCGGATCGATTTAATACCCTGCAATTGGGCATTGTAAGTTCTTCTCGCATACTTAAGTTATTGGACAATATGGAGCACATTCCTGACCAAGGGAATTTTAAACCCCAAAGCATTGATGGGCATGTAGAATTTAAAAATGTGTGGTTTGCTTATAATAATGATGATTATGTGCTTAAGAATATATCATTTGAAGTAAAGGCCGGTGACACCGTAGCATTGGTTGGAGCCACGGGGGCGGGAAAATCCTCTGTAATCAATTTATTGAGCAGGTTCTACGACATTGATAAAGGTGAGATCCTCATTGATGGAAAAAATGTAAAAGAATATGACCTGGATTCCCTCCGGCAAAAGATTGGTGTGGTCTTACAAGATGTGTTCCTATTCTCAGATACTATTGCGAATAATATCACTCTTGGCAATCCAGATATCGACCATGATAAGATCCTTCATGCTGCTGAATTAGTGCGAGCTAGAAAATTTATTGAAAGGTTGCCAGGCAGTTTTGAGTACAATGTTATGGAAAGGGGTGCTACATTATCGATGGGACAAAGACAACTCATATCCTTTGTAAGAGCAATGGTATATGATCCCAGGATTATAGTACTCGATGAGGCCACTTCATCGGTAGATACTGAAACAGAACAACTCATTCAACAGGCTATTGAAAAGATGATGAAAGGAAGAACCTCTATCGTCATCGCTCATAGATTATCCACTATTCAAAGAGCCGATAAAATCTTAGTATTAGACCATGGCGAGATAAAAGAAGTGGGGACTCATGAGGAATTGCTGGAGCTGAATGGATATTATACACAACTGCATAAAATGCAGTATAAAGAAGTAATCTAACCTTATCCCTGCCTCAGTACCATTTCTATTGTAGTGTACCGCAATCCCTTTTTTGTGGTTGTTAGAAACGGGGGAAATAATATAATCTTATTCACAATAAATTTAATATTCTCCATGTTATTGCCATTTTTGTTAAATTTTTAATCATATATTACTTTTGATTATTTTGGTTTGGTTGGCATATAAATGAGCAAACTCAGGATATATTTATGCGCCCTGTTGTTGGTTGGATTATTTGGAGTAGACTTTGAGGCCATGGCCCAATATCGAAAAATACACAAAAAATCCATTATTAGAAGGGTAGAGAAATATAGCTGTCCGGTGGTGAAGCAATTCAAGGCCAGACAAGGTATAGGGCTGAAAGTGGGCGATCCTATTGGCGTTACCTATAAACTATATTTCCTGAAAAGATTTGCTTTTGAGCTGGTAGTGGGGCAAACCACCAGTGGACTTTATACAAATTTTATCCGCGATAATTTTAATCTCGATCCGGATAATTCTGAGTTTACTTATATCGGCCATAAAATCAATATCTCACCCTCAGTCCAGGGTCGTATGCTGGTTCACAATCCATTACCAGCCGGCATCACTGGTGAGGTAGGCATTGATTGGTATTTCGGAATTGGTTTTAATCTAAAAACCCTAAAGGTCGATTTTACTTTTGAAGAAGGAAATAATCCCGCAGATTTTCAAATTGGTTCTCTGGAAGAAACCTATACACTTACCGGTCCTGAGGGAGTATTGGGGTTTGAATATATTCTGCCCAACTCACCATTATCCGCTTTTGCAGAAGCCGGAGTATTCATAGATCTTAAAAATGAAAATTCAAAGCCTAGGTTCCAGGGGGGGTTAGGTGTGCGTTATAATTTCTGATGATTTATTCTATGATCTCTTCTGCTAATAACTGTTTTTCGTACAAGGCTTTATAGGCTCCATTTGCAGCTAATAGAGATTCATGGGAACCTTGTTCAACTACATTTCCATCATCCAGATAAATAATCTTATTTGCCAATTTAGCTGACGAAACTCTGTGGGAAATGATCACCGTAGTCCTTCCCTGCATAATTAACTTCATGCTATTTAAAATGGTGTTTTCCGTTTTAGAATCCACTGCAGAAAGACAATCATCAAGAATTAGAATGTTGGGTTTTCGGGCAATGGCCCTGGCCATGGAGACTCTTTGTTTCTGGCCACCCGATAAAGTGATGCCCCTCTCTCCTATTTTAGTATCAAACCCGTCAGGAAATGTCATTATGTTTTCAAACAGATCAGCATTTTTAGAAGCTTGGTGAATGTCATTGATATCTAATCCTGGGTTACCAAAAACAATGTTTTCTTTAATAGTATCGGAGAATAGAAATACATCCTGAGGTACATATCCGATTTGACTCCTAAGCCGATGGATATCTAGATGTTTAATATCTATATCATCAATCTTTACTGTACCCTGGGTTACATCATACATTCGACAGATAATATTGGCGATAGTACTTTTGCCCGAACCAGTGGTACCGATAACCGCTATTGAATCTCCCGGATTCACTTTAAATGAAACACTTTTTAATGCCGTAATTCCCGAATCGGGATAAGTAAACCAAACATTCTCGAATTCGATGTATCCCTGTACCTCTATTCTAATGTTTTCTTCAGAAATTATATCGTTCTGCACCTGTAAAAATTCATTAATGCGCTTTTGTGAAGCTGCTGCCCGTTGAATAATGCTGGTGACCCAGCCCAAAGCGGTGACCGGCCAAGTGAGTAAATTCACATAAATGATGAACTCGGCAATGTTGCCAACACTTACAGTTCCATCAATTACACCGGCACCACCAATATAAACGGTCAAGATCAAACTCAAACCAATCAATGACATGATCAATGGGAAAAATAATGCGTTTACAAACACCAAACCGATGGACTTCACCCTATAATCCTCACTCTCAGCGGCAAAGTGCTGGCTGGAATCTACTTCTCTAACAAAAGCTTTCAAGACCCTTATTCCGGAAAATGCTTCCTGAACGAATGTAGAAAGCCTGGAAAGACTCTTTTGTATCTCTTCGGAGCGTCGGTTTATGATATTGTTGACAAAATAGATACTTATTGACAAAATGGGCAAGGGAATCAAAGCATACAAGGTAAGGGTTGGATTTACTGAAAACATGAACGGTATCACTAATAAAAACAAAGTGATCAAATTAATGCTATACATTATGGCCGGTCCCAAATACATTCTCACGTAACCTACATCCTCGGAAATCCTGGCCATCAAATCACCGGTATTATTTATCCTGTAGAAGCTCAAGGGCAACGTTTGGTAATGAGCGTAGATCTCGTTTTTTAGATCGTATTCAATGTGCCTGGACATTACTATAATTGTTTGACGAGTAAAAAATAGAAAAATCCCCCGTAAAATGGCCATTAATAATATGATGAGGCCAAATATTAAGATGCTACTGGCAAATAAATCATAGATGGATTCTTGTAAATCGAAGCCCTGGAAAGCCCTGAAAAGATCAATATTGGGTTTTATCAGATCCAACGCATGTCGGACAATAGAAGCCGGAATGATGGCAAATACATTGGATATAACAATGAATAATGTGCCTAAAATCAGGTGGAATTTATACTTAAGCAGGTATTTATTGAGATGTTTGAGATCCTTCATTAAAGTAATTAAAACGACAAGCGACTCAATTAGTTTGCCTTGGTCGTTAATTGATATACTACCAAAAAAAACCTATTTTTGCTCGAACTCTGAAAATAAGCAACACAATCATCTTAACCCAATAAAATCCACATATGCTAGAGATGAATGATTTAGAGACCGCTGAAAAATCGGTGTCGGTATTTGATGAGATTTCCAAACTTGGCCACGAACAAGTGGTCTATTGTCACGATGAGCCAACCGGTCTTAAAGTCATAATTGCCATTCACAATACAATATTAGGGCCAGGACTGGGTGGGGCCAGATTGTGGAACTACATAAGTGAAGAGGAAGCGCTTATTGACGTACTACGTCTTTCCAGGGGAATGACATTTAAAGCCTCTATAACTGGGCTCAACTCGGGGGGAGGTAAGGCAGTCATTATTGGCGATCCCAACAAAATAAAAAGTGAAGCGTTGATGAGGAGGTTTGGAAAGTTTATAGAAAGCTTGGGAGGCATATATATAACAGCTGAAGACGTTAACATGAAAACCCGGGATATGGAGTATATAGCTATGGAGACCCAATATGTAACCGGCCTTTCCGAGATGAGAGGCGGGGGTGGGGATCCATCACCCATTACAGCATTCGGTACATATATGGGCATCAAGGCTACATGCAAAAAGGTGTATGGTAGTGAGAGC
>JAPUIM010000214.1 GCA_027297025.1 Bacteroidota bacterium
ATTTTTAACGATGCCACCTACGGAGGCCATAGAATACTTAAAGGCACCACATTTTCTAAATATAAAACCTTCGTAGAAAACTGTTTTAAGATTCTGCCAAGACAGGCCCTGCATGCCAGAACTTTGGGATTTGTTCATCCCAGCACTAAAGAAAAAATGAATTTTAAGTCAGAATTGCCGGAGGATTTCAGGCTGGTGTTGGAAAAGTGGGAGCGGTATCTTCAATACGTGGATTGAAAAAACTAGATACTTTTTGCCTCTTCCCAATATTTGTCCATCTCCTCCAAAGACATCTCTATTAATTTTTTCCCCTCTTTTGCAGTTTGGGATTCCAAGTATTGGAAGCGTTTTATGAATTTTTTATTGGTCCGTTCCAGGGCTTCTTCAGGCTCAATGCCTACAAATCTGGCGTAGTTGACCAGAGAAAACAATAAATCCCCAAACTCAGCCGTGGCTTTTTGATTATCCACGTTATCATTTTGTAAATTAAACTCCTGGTGAAACTCATTCATCTCTTCCTCCACCTTTTCCCATACCTGTTCTTTCTTTTCCCAGTCAAACCCAACCGCTCTTACTTTTTCCTGAATTCTCATGGCTTTTACCAAAGCTGGCAGGGACTGAGGGACTCCAGCCAAAACTGAGCGGTTCCCTTTTTCTTCGAGCTTGATCTTTTCCCAATTCTTTTTTA
The DNA here is from genome assembly GCA_027297025.1 of Bacteroidota bacterium. Lineage (GTDB taxonomy): Bacteria > Bacteroidota > Bacteroidia > Cytophagales > Cyclobacteriaceae > JAPUIM01. Next base: position 689 of record JAPUIM010000214.1, read on the forward strand.
CTTCTTCTTCATCTTCAGCCTTCACCTCTCCATAAATATGAGGATGTCTTCGAATGAGTTTCTCACAAATGCCCTGAAGTACATCGGCCATATCAAATAGCTTGGTTTCGGAAGCGATGCGGGCATAAAAAGCCAGATGTATCATTAAATCACCCAGCTCATTTTTAATCTCATCATGATCTTGCTCCAAAATGGCATCGGAGAGCTCATAGGTTTCTTCAATGGTTAGGTGTCTCAGGCTTTCCAGGGTTTGCTTCTTATCCCAAGGGCAGTTTTCCCTCAGCTGATCCATGATGGTGAGCAAACGATCGAAGGCCTCCAACTTTTCTTGTCTACGAGCATCAGGTCGACTTTGTATTTTTCTCATTAGTTTTTGGGTTTCAAACTAGTATGGGAACTTTGCATATCTCCCAAATGGTTATTCAGGTAAATTGTCTAAATTTGCATAAATTCTTCATTTATGACAACCGTACTTTTAACAATCGGATTTTTGGCTTTGTTTTTTATCTTGATGTCTGTGCGATTGATTTTCTTGAAAAACGGTCAATTCAAAGGTACCTGTGCATCCCAAAGCCCATACCTTAATAAGGATGGCGCCACCTGCGGATATTGCGGAAAAAAAGTGGGTGAAGGTGATGAATGTGGAGATTCTCAACGTCCTTTAGAACAGGAAGAATCTGAGGTAGATAAGCTATTATCTAAGTTCTAACCACCATTTTTACCGAGATTAGCTTTCGATAATTTTATTACCTTTGTTTTCAAAAAAAGGAGTGTAAGGTGACCTTGATCAAATCAATTTCAGGTATTCGAGGAACCATTGGTGGTAAAACCAATGAAGCCCTTACTCCATTGGATATAGTAAAATTTACTTCCGCTTTTGGCGCTCGGATCATCCTTCGTGGGGATAACAAAAAGGTAGTGATCGGCAGGGATGCCCGACCGTCCGGACCAATGATAACGGATCTGGTGAGTTCCACCTTACAGGGTCTGGGAATGGATGTTATCAACCTGGGATTATCTACCACCCCTACCGTGGAAATTGCAGTTCCCTTGGAAAAGGCAGGGGGTGGCATCATCATCACTGCCAGTCACAATCCTGAGCAATGGAATGCCTTGAAATTGCTAAATCATCAGGGAGAATTCATATCGGCCAAAGATGGAGCAGAATTGCTAACTATTGCAGCTTCAGGTTCCATTGAATATGCCCCCATCGAATCCCTGGGAAAGGTGGAGACCCGAGATGACTATATACAAATCCACATCGACAAAATCCTGGAGTTACCATGGGTCAACCAAGATGCCATTGCTCAAGCAAGATTCAAAATAGCCTTAGATGCAGTAAAATCGAGTGGAGAAATTGCAGTGCCTATGTTGCTGGAAGCCTTGGGAGTCAGTACCATATCCAGTATCTACGGTGAACCCAACGGCATATTTCCTCATAACCCTGAACCTTTACCGGAGAATATTAAACAAATCTGTAAGGAGGTCGGTGAGGGCGATTTCGATCTGGGTATAGTTGTCGATCCGGATGTAGATAGGTTGGCTTTGGTATGTGAAGACGGCGCTCCATTTGGGGAGGAATATACGATTGTGGCGGTGGCAGATTATCTGTTGAATATACAACCTGGTAACACTGTCTCCAACTTGTCCTCAAGTAGAGCATTAAAGGACGTCACGGAAAGGCACGGAGGAAAGTACTTTGCTTCGGCGGTAGGAGAAGTAAATGTGGTGAGGAAAATGAAGGAAGTTGATGCCCTGATAGGAGGAGAGGGCAATGGTGGGGTGATCCTGCCTGCTTTACATTATGGGAGGGATGCATTAGTGGGCATTGCCCTAATTTTATCTCATCTAGCCGTCTCAGGTATGAGCCTCTCAAAATTGAGGAAACAATACCCCAATTATGTAATATCTAAAAATAAGATTGAGTTGAATCCTGAATTGGATATAGACATGATTTTGACCAGGATCCAGGAAAGGTACCAGGAGTATCCTATCAATACCGAGGACGGGGTTAAAATAGAATTCGAAAACGAATGGATCCATCTTCGTAAATCCAACACCGAGCCCATTATCAGGATATATGCAGAGTCACAAAATGAAGTCCAGGCCAATAAATTAGCCAATGAAATAATTGATAACATTAATAATATAACTGCCTACAAGGTTTAGCCCATGAATGTTTACTTTGACAACGCTGCCACTACTCCCTTGGATCCGGAAGTATTTGAGGCCATGAAGCCCTATATGACTGAATTCTACGGAAATCCCTCGTCCATCCATTCCCATGGCAGGCGGGTAAGATCTGCCATCGAAAAAGCAAGGAAAACGGTAGCGGAACTTCTCAATGTATCTCCTGCTGAGATTTTCTTTACATCCGGCGGAACAGAGGCTGATAATACTGCTATTTGTCGTAGTGTAGAATCACTAAATATTAAACATGCGGTAACATCAGCGGTGGAACATCATGCAGTCCTTCATACCTTGGAAACTCTGGAAAAGGCTGGCAAGATTAAGATTAGTATGGTGGAGCTGGACCAAAAAGGGCATTTGGATTATCATCATTTGGAAGAACTATTGCACGAAAATCCCAAGTCGCTGGTTTCTCTAATGCACGCCAACAATGAAATAGGAAACCTTGCCGACATAAAGCGGATTAGTATGCTCTGCTATGAATATAAGTCAATTTTCCATTCCGATACGGTACAATCGATAGCCCATTATCGTCTCGATCTACAGGATTTTGCCGCCCACTGTTTAGTTGGTTCGGCCCATAAATTTCATGGACCTAAGGGAATCGGATTCTTATACCTCAATAGTGATCATAAAATACCCCCCTATATTATGGGCGGCGGCCAGGAAAGAAATATGAGAGGGGGCACGGAAAACGTGTATGGCATTGTAGGTTTGGCTAAGGCCATGGAAATTGCCTATGACCATCTTGACCAACACGAAAAACACATTCGAACTTTGAAAAAAAGGATGGTGCAAAAACTAAGGGATCAGCTCCCGGGTGTGGACTTCAATGGTGATTCTGCCAGCCCATTAAGTCTTTATACAGTTTTAAACGTTTGCTTACCTCCTACCGAAGACAATGATATGCTGCTGTTTAACCTCGACATTAATAATATATCGGCGTCGGGTGGTAGTGCCTGCTCCAGTGGTAGCAGTGTAGGTTCTCATGTATTGGAGGCTATTCACTCCGATCCCAATCGAGGGGCTATACGGTTCTCGTTTAGTAAATTCAACAAGGTGGAGGAAGTTGATTATGTAGTAGACAAATTGGCCGAGCTGTATTCGATAAAAGCTTGATCTTCAATAAATCAAATCAGAGGTTCCAACACTAATGTCACCTTGTTGAAATCGGCTGCGGCATTAATCACTTTTCTAAATGCTTCAAAATTTTCAATAGAACAATCGATCTGTTTGTAATATTCATCTATTTGGACGGTGAGAGTACCATCCTCTAAACTGTAATCGGATTGGAACAGATATATATCTTCACCTTCCTGAGCATGATTAACTAACATTTTTATGCTTTCCGGATTTTTAATCTTATAGTTGGAAGGAATTTTCACCTTTATCCGACGGTCATATAATCGGTTAAAATCGTTTTCCACAGCAGTGACCCTTTCATTTTCCTGATATAATTCCAGTTGGGGACCAATTAGTTCTCCTAATTTCAACAAGAACTTATTGCCAGCCCTTTCCAGGATGGAGGAGGATTCTACGGTTGAATTGATTATGAAAGGAGAAGTTAAAGGGGAGAGATTTCTATCGCTATTTTCCACATTGAGGTTTTTAAACTCGGCATCGTTAATAATAAACTTGATATAACTTTCAATAACCTCGCGTTTTCTGTTCTCTGGAAGAAAGGTATAATAGGGCTGAATGTATACGGCAGAGTATCCCCCAATTTCCCTTTCTATTGAAATACTGGCTTTTTCCTCTTCAAGATCCAGATTAACCTCAACATTTAGATTGTCAAAATTCTTGGTATAGTCTAGGGCAGGAATAAATTTTATTTTACTAATACCCGACTCAAAATCACCAATATTCACCGGTTCAATAAACAATCCGTAGTTAT
>JAPUIM010000215.1 GCA_027297025.1 Bacteroidota bacterium
ACCTGAGGAACCTCTTGAACCATAAATGGCAGAAGCTGAACCATCTTTTAGCACATTGATTGACTCAATGTCATTAGGATCTACATTATCAAAAGATGCGCCAATCACACCATCAATTACCACCAATGGCTCGGTGTTGGCACCTACTGTTGATATACCTCTTAGCCGCATGACCGGGGCCGTATTTGGATCACCGCCTCTATTGTATACGCTTAAGCCAGGAACCTTTCCTTGCAAAAGCTGAGCCGGATCATTTATATTCCCCTGGTTAAAGTCTTCGGCGTCCAGTGAAACTACCGCACTGGTAATCTCTTTCTTATCCTGGGTACCGTAACCTATTACCACTATTTCTTCCAGAGCCTGTACATCCAGTGGCATTGCCACATTCATCACAGACTGATTGCCCACGACAAGCTCCTGGGTTACATAACCTACAAAAGAAACGACCAAAGTGGCATCTTGACCTACTTGCAGGGTGTAATTCCCGTCAAAGTCGGTAATGGTACCATTGGTAGTCCCTTTTTCTACCACATTCACCCCCGGTAGCCCCGAATCATCGCTGGAATCGGTGATCCTACCAGAAACTGACTGCTGTGCATAGGCCCAGTTGAAACAGGCCAAAGCCAACAGTGTGATAAGTCCTCTGCTTAGTTTTAGATAGTTGTTCATCATACGTTAGAGATTTGGTTAATAATAATTAATTATTGAGTATTTAATTTAATGGATAAACATTAAATGTTTGTTGTGATTTGTATTTTTTTTAGAAAACTAGCTTAGATCAAACAAGAATGTTTTCAGAAATATATTGCGTTATTTTTCAATTTTTCCAAATAAGATAAGGTAAAAATCCTTTTTGGTAAAATTAATTTCATTCAATAATAATATGAATTTACTAAAAATACATGCATTATCTACAGAAATTTCGCATTTATTTTTCGAATTCGCACCCGCAAACGTTTGCGGAATGAATGAATCGTTGAAGAGGGGAGCATCACAACCCCCTTATTCTCAAATTCCTGTTCAATTAATCGTTATTAAGCTATTCTCCTACAAAGCTTTCACCAGCTCCGGCACGTTTTGATATAGTTGACGATAGTACTCATCTGCCATCCTATCTGAGTCGAAGTAGGGTATTACATCGCGCATGCTGTTCATTACCACTTCCGCCCATTTTTCAGGATTATTGTAATACATGGGAATTATCTCTTTTTCCAGGATATCATATAGGTGGGTAGCGTCTAATTGATCCTGTTTATTTACCGGTAGTGACCCATTTTCGTGGGGAACCACAAAACTGTTCACCCCGTGTTTGGCATATTCTAAAATCCAACCATCATTGGTGGAAAAATTCACTGAACCATTCATGGCTGCAGTCATTCCACTGGTACCGGAAGCTTCCCTGGGTACCCTGGGTGTGTTAAGCCAAACATCGGAACCAATTTTAGCCATCCTGGAAAGATGCAGTTCGTACCCCACCATAATGGCACTGTTCATATAGTTCTTGTTTAAATGGACCAGGGTATCAAATTGACTAATGGCAAAATAATCCATGGGATAAGGTTTTCCTGCCCAAACGATCTGAATCGGATATTCCTTATTAGTCATTATTCTTTCAAACCTTTCTTCATCAGATGTGATCAGATCAGCCCGCTTATATCCGGCAAATCGCCGGGCCCATACGATAGTCAAAACTTTGGGATCCAGTATTTTTCCAGTTTGATCAGCCACTAGCTCAAAAAACTTTTTCTTCAAATCTTTCTTCCTCTTTAAAATGTATTTGCCGTCATTCCGCTCCACGGCATCATATAACTTACGATCTGCCCAGTACTTTTTGTTTTGGGCATTGGTAATAGCAATAATTGGGCAAATGTCGTCATAGCCAGACCACATCTCATTAGAGATCTCCCCATGTTTTTTGGATACAGCATTGGCCATGCGGGCCATTCTTAGGGCCACCAGACTAGTGTTAAAACTTTCTCCTTCTATTCCCGCGATCTTTCGTACCTCTTCCAAGGGGGTTTCACAGAAGTAGCTCATTTTCACCAGCAAACTCACATCATGAATTTCATTTCCTGCCTCTTCAGGAGTATGGGTGGTGAAAACAAACCTTTTACGTACTTCCTTCAAATCCTGGTACTTGTTATATAAATAAAAGGCCACCGGCAATGCATGCGCTTCATTGATATGATAAACCTCGGTTTCTCTTTCCAGAATATCCAAAAGTTTCGCACCTCCCACTCCCAATAAAATACTTTGGGCTACCCTGGTGATATTGTTGGCATCGTATAAACGGTGGGAGATTGATTGCGATAGATAATCGTTTTCAGGTATATCGGTGGACAAGAAGAATATGGGTACCGTACCGAAAGTACCAGGGGGTAAATAAAAGGCCTTTACCTTTATTGTATGGCCATGAACGGTAATTTCATACTCAATGCCAGGATCTTCCAGAAAGCTATAGATCTTTTCCTGGAAAAGCACATCCATAGTTTTATCTCCTTTTCTTACCTGATCGTAATAGCCGTATTTCCAAAGTATTCCAATTCCAACCATATTCTGATGCAACTCGTAAGCGCTTCGCATATGAGACCCCGATAAAAACCCCAATCCACCCGAATAGGTTTTTAATGGCTGATCAATGGCAAATTCCATACTGAAATAGGCCGTAGGTTTTTCATATTTTGGATCGAATTCGTAGGGGTGTTTAAAGTCTTCTGAGAATTTCATTGCTCATTTTAAGTTTGTAGAAAAAATGTAAATTTTTTGACCGATAATTCTGTTCTTTTTCAGGATTAGGCAAAATCAAACCTTAACTGTAAAAAATAAGGACTTTTGCCCCGGATCAGAAGTGAGAGATATTTTGGAAGTTTTACTAAAAACAAAAGAAACATAAAAACCTACGGCCGATAGCTATCAAATTGAGGCCGAAGTTATAATCAAAAATTTAACTATGGTAGTCCTTTGGTGCAAATTTTTGATGCAAAGGTTTGCATGACTCAAAAAGGCATTTTCTGATCACATTATAATCTCAAATCAAATAATTTTCTTCCGACCTCTTTGAACCTTTTGGTCAACTACTTCTTTTTTACTTTGGTTTTAAGGTTAGTTTTTGTGGGCTTTGGTTTGGTGGTTTTAGCCTTTTTCTTTGACTTTGGCCTCAATATGCATACCCCCAGAGGAGGCACCTTTATCTGGATCGAGAAATCCCTGCCGTGATAGGGTTTTTTATCAACCTTGATTACCGCCCCGGAATTGGTCATTCCACTGCCCCAATATTTTTTGTCATCAGTATTTAATACCTCTTCCCAAGATTCACTTTTGAATATCCCTACCTGATACGTTTCATAGGCCTTAGGAGTAAAATTGCATATCACCACTAAACAATCCTGGGGTTCTTGTGCTTTTCTTAAATAAATTAAAATGGAGTTTTTAGAATCTGATAGATCTATCCATTCAAAACCCGCTGCATCAAAAGCCATCTGGTATAATGCTTTTTCTTTCCGGTATAGATGATTTAAGTCGGTGATCAATTGTTTAACCCCTTTATGCTGATCATGATCCAACAGGTACCATTGAATGCTGGTATCGTGTTTCCATTCGGTAGTCTGACCAATCTCATCTCCCATAAATAACAGCTTGGTCCCCGGATGGGTGTACATATAACCATAAAGTAATCTGAGGTTTGCAAACTGCTGCCACTCGTCCCCCGGCATCCGTCCAATTAAAGGGCCCTTTCCATGCACCACTTCATCGTGAGATAGAGGAAGCACAAAATTTTCGGTGAATGCATAATTCAGACTGAAAGTGATATTGTTTTGGTGATATTGACGATAAATGGGGTCTTTCAAAAAATAATCCAAAGTATCGTTCATCCATCCCATCATCCACTTCATGCCAAAGCCCAGGCCACCAATATAGGTTGGCCGGGAAACCATAGGCCAAGCGGTGGATTCCTCGGCAATGGTCTGTACATCGGGGAAATTTGAATACACCTGTTCATTCATTTCCTTTAAAAAAGATACGGATTCCAAATTTTCTCTTCCCCCGTACTCATTGGGGATCCACTCCCCTTCATTCCTGGAGTAATCCAGATAAAGCATTGATGCCACCGCATCCACCCTTAATCCATCGGCATGATAGTATTCCAACCAAAATAAGGCATTACTGATGAGGAATGATCGTACTTCACTACGTCCGTGGTTAAATATGTAGCTTTTCCAATCGGGATGGAAGCCCTTTCTGGGATCAGCATGTTCGTATAGGGCTGTACCATCGAAATTTAGCAATGCGTGGGCATCTCCAGGGAAATGAGAAGGCACCCAATCCAATATTACTCCAATACCATTATTATGGAATTTCTCCACCAAGCCCATTAATTCCTGGGGGGTTCCATATCTGGAAGATGGGGCGTAGTAACCGGTTACCTGATATCCCCAGGAGCCGAAGAAGGGATGTTCCATAACCGGAAGGAGTTCTACATGGGTAAATCCCAGTTCCTTTACATAATCAACCAATTCATCTCCCAACTCCTGGTAGGACAATGACCGATTGGCATCTTCAAATCTTCTTTTCCACGATCCCAAATGTACTTCGTAAACAGCATAAGGTTGATCAACAGCATTGTGTTTACTTCGGGATTTCATCCATTTTTGATCGTTCCAAGTATGACTCAAATCCCAAATCACCGAGGCAGTTTTCGGAGGCATCTCCCATAAAAACCCATAAGGGTCTGCCTTCTCCAATACCTGCCCACCTTGATTTGAAAATATTTTGTACTTATATACATCACCCTGGCGCATATTGGGTATAAATCCTTCCCATATGCCTGAACCATCCCATCGCGACAGCAATGAATGATCATCCCCGTTCCAGTGATTAAAGTCGCCAATCACCGAAACCTTATTAGCATTAGGAGCCCAAACCGCAAAATAGGCTCCCTTTACTCCCTTCAGTTCGGTGAGATGGGACCCCATTTTTTCATATAATTTAAAATGCTTCCCCGATCGAAACAGATCGATATCAAAATCGGTGAAAAAGCTATGGGGTTTTACCCGATTGTCACTAGTAGGTTTTACTTTGCTTTTGGCTGACATATTATTTTTTTTCAGTTTCTAATATTTGCATGATTCCTTTTAAAGGGATTATCACCCAGGTGGGCCTGGAATTTAGTTCGTAACCCAATTCATATACTGCCTTTTCCAATAAGTGGTACCTCAGTAAATAATTAATTTCCGGCATGTATCCAATATCCAGGGCATTGTCCATGGCCGTCTTTATGTACGAATTGAGGTACACCGAAATGATGGCCTGATAATATTTTTCTCCAGCAGTGAATTGGTCTTCCAAGCTAAGTTTTGATTTCGACCCTTTATCAAAAATAGTTGCATATACCGCATAATGAAAAGAGCGAAACATTCCCGCCACATCTTTCAGAGGTGATTGTTTGACCTTGCGGTCCCTGATGGTGCATTCTGGCTCACCTTCAAAATCCAAAATACAAAAATCACCATCAGTTATCAGTACTTGTCCCAAATGGTAATCCCCATGGATCCTAATCCTCTGGCTGGATAATCTTATTATATCTAAGCCAATAATCGTTCTTTGGATGAATTGCTTATTGTCTAAGAATTTTAAGGC
>JAPUIM010000216.1 GCA_027297025.1 Bacteroidota bacterium
ATTTGTAATTTTATCAGTTAAAACTCTGCCAATATATAAAAAGTGTCTGCTAATTCCGTGTTATTCTAGCAACAAACAAGGCACTCAACATTGACAAAGGGTTAGCTACATAAAAAAAGACTATGAACAAGGTCAAACACACAGCATCATTTGAAATCAACCAATCAATAAACAAGCTGTTTCCATTGTTTAGTCCAGAAGGCGAAAAATTGTGGGTACCTGGTTGGGACTACGAGAATATCAAGGGTACGAACCATCTCCATGAAGATTATGTGTTTTTAACAATAACTCATGATCATGCATCTACTGATGCCATATCGTTGGTAAAAAAATATGAACCCGAATCGTATCTGGTAGAATTCTATAAGGTAGAACCGAAAGATAAGATTGGCATTATTACTGTGCAATGCACTGAGTTGAAAAATGCAGATACAAAAGTGCAAGTAACCTATGAATACATTGGATTGTCAAAAAAGGGAAATGAATTCGTTGCAAAATTTTCCGCTGCCGAATATGAGGACTTTATTGCTGAATGGGAAAGCTTACTGGTTAAGTTCTTCGATTGAGTATGCTGACAAATAATTACCTGACCGAAAACCTCACCAGGGGGATTTTTTATATGTTCACCAAATTTCTGTCGTACTTTACTTTCCCTAACTGATAGAGCAAGGAAAAATGACTTTTTAGTGCCCCGAAATAGGTTTTGTGGTAGTGGTATGGTACAGAAAATTCTTTAGCAGTTTCTTTTACTATACTGGAGATCTTCTTATAGTGAACATGACAAATATTAGGAAACAAGTGGTGTTCAATTTGGTAATTCAGGCCTCCAATTAACCAGGTAAAGATCGCACTACCGTTAGCGAAATTAGTAGTTGTTCTCATTTGGTGAATGGCCCAATTATTTTCTACACTACCATTATCATCAGTAACATAAAAATCTGTTTCTTCAACCACATGGGCTGCCTGAAAGATCAAAGTCAATAACAATCCGCAGATAAAATGCATGGATAAAAATCCTAGTAAGATTTGCCACCAAGGCAAATCTATCACAATCATTGGCAGAACAATCGTTAATGCCAAATACCAGGTTTTATTGAAGATTACATGTGCCACAGCTTTTTTTAGGGTTATTCCCTGCTTCTCCAAGAGATTTTTTTTATTATACCTAACCAATGCCTCAAAATCTTTACTAATTAACCAGTAAAGGGTCATTATTCCATAAAAGAAGGGTGCGTAATATGCCTGAAATCTATAAATTCCTTTCCTTTGCTGATTGGGGGAAAAACGCAATACTGAATTATGTATATCTTCATCAAAACCATCTACATTGGTAAACGAATGATGAAGCACATTGTGCTGGATCTTCCAGTTTACATGATATGCTCCAAGAAAATTAACCAGGTACCCTAAGACATTATTTACTTTTTGATTTTTGGAATACGATCCGTGATTTGCGTCATGCATGACAGCCAATCCTATTCCCGACATCCCCAAACCCATCAACAACCACATCAACATAACTGGCCAAAACCATGAAACAACTCCCGTAATCATCAGTAGTAGTGGTACAAAGTACAAACAGAGCATAAATACCGTTTTGAACTTCATATTAAAGTTGGCATACTTAGAAAGATTGTTCTCCTTAAAATGCTTGTTTACCTTTTTTCGCAATACATTGAAGAATTCCGGTCGATCTTGCACATTAAACTTAACAACTGATACTCCCATAGTGTTTAGGTTTTTATCGGTACAAAGCTAACACTCAAAGGTACAAATAACAGATTTCAATCAGAAATTATTTTATGCGTATATACAGATAATATGCTCTAAATTTACTGAAATGCAGATATTGGGAGTAGATATATGTTAGAAGGCTACCAAATTTGAGTAATAATATAAACATAGAAAATGATAAAAGCGGAGCCTCCGTAAAGTTTCCTCCTCCCTTGGTTTTTTTAACATTTATGCTCACTGCAGCTGGTGCGCATCACTTTTGGCCTATGCAGTTGGGAAGTTTATCAGGGTTCAGGTACATCGGAGGGGTAGTTGTAATACTGGGAATTTTTATTACTATCCTTGCCAGAATGTCTTTTAAAAAGGCAGAGACGAATATTGCACCATGGAAACCTACGACTAAAATTGTCTCTACAGGAATTTTTGCTTATTCACGCAATCCATTTTATGTAGCATTTTGTCTTATCTCAATTGGTATAGGCACCTTCTTTAATAGCATTTGGATTCTATTCAGTTTTATCCCGTCAGCCGTAATTATCTACTATATTGCAATCAAGAAGGAAGAAGCGTATTTGGAAAAAAAATTCGGAGAAGAGTATGAGCATTATAAAAACAAGGTGAGGCGTTGGTTTTAATGCCTTCTAACAAAATATGTGATTCTAACCAATTTTACGAATTTCAATTTTTAACTTATTATTTAATAATCATTCTGTGGTTTTAACCATTGGTTACCGGATTAGACTAACCAAACCACCAAGCAAACTTGATAAAAGGAGGATTTAGCTTGGGTGTAGGGCTTACCGGTGTCGCAGTGCTGGTAAGCACAACTGACATTTGTATTCCGTCAATGATCTACAACGCGCTTTTTGGTGGTTCTCGAGCTAATTAAAACAAGAGATGGGAAGACGGTTATGGCAAGTTTGCCGCCCGAATTGCAACCTTTACTAATCTAAACCGTCATTCTTAGAAAATCCATCTCCATGCGAACCAAACTTACTTCCTTGTTATTTGTCTTACCCACTATGTGGTTGATGGGACAAGTAGATCTTACCCCTGATGAATGGCGCCAAGATCTGCGGTTCCTTCAAAAAACTGTTCATACCGACCACTCATTTCTGTTCAAAAAGATCAGTGCTAAAGATTTCGATGCCCAAGTGGATGAACTGTATGAGGCTATACCAGATCTAGAGGACCACGAAGTAATTGTTGGTCTTGCCCGCATTGTATCTTCTTTTGCTTACGGCCATACATCCATCTGGCTAACCGGGTGGGATCCCAATAATCTATATGGTTTTCACCAGATGCCCTTTAATTTGTACCATTATAGCGATGGAATATATATACAGGGTGTACACAAACGATACAAAAAGACCCTAGGCGCCAAAGTGCTGAAAGTGGAATCTATTCCTATTGGACAAGTACTGCAAGCTATTCGCCCTGTGGTTCCTGTGGAAAACGAGCAGTTCTTTAAGGCTTATGGTGTCAACTATCTTGGCACGCCAGAAGTCTTACACGCACAGGGGGTAATGGAAAAATTAAAGACAAGCGTCACTCTTACCCTGGAAAAAGACGGCAAAATTTTTGAACAAACATTTGCACCGGTAGAAATAGACATGAGTCCTATTGAATACGGCCATATCCACCAACAGGGAGTGTGGCTGGATGCACGTGATACTACGGAAACACCCCTCTGGTTGAAAAATCTAGAACGAATTTACTATTTTGAATACCTCACGGAGCACAAGACGATTTACGTGCGGCACAGTCAGATCCAAGATGATCCGGAGGAAAATATTCCTGATTTCTACACCCGTGTTTTTGATTTTATTCAAAATAATGATGTGGAGCGCCTCATTCTTGATGTTCGGTTGAATGGAGGAGGCAATAATTACAAGAATAAATCCATAATTACCAGCATAATCCTCAGCGAAAAGATCAATAAGTCCGGAAAGTTTTTCGTCATTCTGGGACGAAGGACCTTTTCGGCCTGTCAGAACCTCGTAAATGAGTTAGATACCTACACAGAAGCCATCTTTGTAGGAGAACCAACGGCCGAAAACATAAATTTCTACGGAGACAATCGCTTGGTAGAATTGCCAAATAGCAAAATTCCGGCACGCCTTTCATTTGCCTGGTGGCAAGATAAACCGCAATGGGAAAATGGTCCCTGGCTGGCTCCCCATCTAGCCGTGGACATGTCATTCGAGGAATATAAAAACAATCACGATCCTACTCTGGAAGCTATCTGGAAATATGACTCTAGTTCAGCTGTGGTCGATCCTTGGCAATATCTAAAGGATCTGTACATGGCTGGTAAAAAGGATCAAGTTACGCCGGAAGCGGTACGGCTGGTGAATGATCCCCGCTACCGCTATTATCCGTTTGAAGATCGTTTCAACCAAGAAGGTTACAATCTGCTGGCGAACCAGCAATTCGAACCGGCCATTTTTGTCCTCACCATGAATAACGAATTATTCCCAGATTCAGCTAATACCTGGGATAGTCTGGCTGAAGCCTATTGGAAAGCCGGGCAAATCGATAAAGCCATTACCCTGTATGAAAAAGCTATCCAAATGGACCCTGACGGTCCTACGGGTGATAACGCGCGTATCATGATCAACCGGATCAAAAATGAAGAAAATTAATATATCCTCCTTTTTCCAAGTTT
>JAPUIM010000217.1 GCA_027297025.1 Bacteroidota bacterium
AGCAAGATCCGGTGAAAATCCTTATGATTGTGACCGATTCAAGAAATAAAATCAAATTGGAAATACTAACCATCTACTGGCACTTCTTGGATATTAGCTGGGTCCTTTTGTTCTTGTTTTTCCTATTTATTTTTTAAATACTCTCAACTTGATTTACCGGGGCCGGTACTTCTCAATATAGTCGTTGATATATTCCTGTGCCTCATGGAAATAGAATGAAAACTCTTTTATCTTTTCAAAATAGGTAATGGCTTCATCAAAATAACTATTAATTAGCTCCCTGTAATCATCTTTTATTTGATAAAATGTGGACCGATTTACTTCGCTTAGAATATTCATCATTCGCATCCCGACTTCATAGTTAAAGATCCCTTTTTGATAGATCACCTCTTGTCTCATTTGTAAAGCATCTTTGTAATTTGTTTCCAGAGGTTGCAATAAGGAAAACTGATGGTCCGCATTTGCTAACCAATTGAACATGTCTTGTTTTAGAGAAGGTATGGCAGTTAAAATTTCGGGATGCCCTAAATCATGCAGAGCTTCCATGGTGTCTAGCCCTTTCATTAGGTAGGCAGATCCCAACCAATACACTGCACTTCGGTTTCTAGGATTAAAATCCAACACCCGTTGATAATAATATATCTCTTGATATCCTCGATCGAAATTTTCCAATGCCTCCAGTGAATCCCGATAATTCAAATTGGAACTAACTGTGTTTAGAGCCATTGTAATTTGTTCCGAACCTTGCTCAAAAATATTAAGGGGGATTGGGTTATTTACAAGCTGCCATAAGGGATCTTCAGGCAAATGTTTTATCAGAAACTCTTTAGGGTCCATTAGAAAATATTGATCCTGAAAAACACTTGGGGGAGGAGTTCTTGGATCATTTGTTCGAGTGGCAGCCCAGGTAACATCTACCAGGTACCAGTTGTTGTTTATCTTCACCGCATTCCAACTGTGGTCACTTTGGTGGAATTTTACCCCCTTTTGATAACCCAGACCCTTGGAATATCCATTGATTGTTTTACTATCCAGGCCTGTTATTTCACATAGTGTATTGAACAAATTTGAATAACCCTGACACACTGCTAACCTGTTACGGAGGGCATAATCGGAGGATGGATTGGTGATCACACCTTCCTGAACAGCCTTCATGTCGTAGGTGATGTTATAAGCAATCCAAACGAAAATACTGCGGGCCTTTTCCAGTTCACTCTGAGCGGGCTGGGTCAGATATTTACTCAGATACTGGGGATCCAGGGTGAGATGGCTGGGAGCTCTTTTTGCATGGTGGGTAATTTTGTTAAACTGTTTCCTTTCTTCTTTAGAAAGGGATGAAATTAAAGATTGGCCCGACAGTGACAAACTGGTCCAATAGAAAAATACGACAAGCCAGATTAACCTCATAAAAATGGAGCCTGATTTTAATTTTTTACACGAGTCTAATCTATTTGAAGTTTCACTAACAATTCTAAACACCATGCAAATAAATAAATAGATTATTATTAAACTGCACTTTAATCAGTTTTGGTTGTTCCATGAGTTTTTTTGATTGGCTGATTGTATTACTGTTTTTTGCCTACATCATGTGGGATGGCATTCGCCAGAATCAACACACTAACAAACTTGAAGATCTTTTAGTAGCTGGGCGTACCATGCCTTGGTGGGCCATCGGTACCTCCATATTAGCTACCCAAGCTTCGGCCATAAGTTTCATCGGGACCACCGGCCTGGCTTATATGCATGATATGAGTTTTATTCAGATCTACCTGGGTCTTCCATTGGCCATGGTGATATTATGTATCACTTTGGTCCCCTTCTATCATAAGCTGAAAATATATACTGCTTATGAAGCCCTGGAACAGCGATTTGGTTTACGAGTACGTCTACTAACCAGCTTGCTATTCCTGCTTTCCAGGGGATTCGCATTGGGTATTACAGTTGCCGCTCCATCCTACGTACTGGCCTTGATATTAAATGTTCCGTTGAGTTCCACCATACTGATCATTGGATTGAGTGCCACCGTTTATACCATGGTTGGCGGTATCACCGGGGTGATCAGGACCGATGTTAAGCAAATGATTTTAATGTTCCTGGGGCTGGTTTTTTGTTTTGTCTGGATCGTAATGAAACTACCGCCCGAAATTTCATTTGGCCAATCCTTACAATTAGCTGGAACCTTGGGAAAATTGGAGACCCTGGATTTAAATTTTAACCTGGGAGAGAAATACAATATTTGGAGTGGCTTATTTGCCGGTCTATTTTTAATGTTGTCCTACTTTGGTTGTGATCAATCTCAAGTACAACGATACTTAACCGCCAACTCATTAAAAGATGCCCGGGCGTCATTGATCATGGCTGCATTGACCAAGATCCCATTTATGTTTTTGATCTTGTTGCTAGGCGTCTTGTTATATGTGTTTTACATTTTCGAAAAGCCACCCCTGATGTTTTCCAATCAGTCAAAGATAGATTTGACTGATCAGCAACTTAGAAATCAGCATCAGACGATATTTGAACAGAGAAAACTAGCGGCCTATCAATTATTAAAGAACACCAATGAGGGTATTTACCGCAGCCAATTTTTACAGGCAGACCAACGGTTACTAGAAATTCGCAAGCAAGTAATCCTTGACGTAGAAGAAAGGGAGGGTTCCAGAAAAAATGACACCAATTATATACTTCCTTATTTCATTTTACATGAAATGCCCATTGGCTTTATAGGCTTGATAGTGGCTGCGATTTTAGCAGCCGCCCTTTCAAGCATCGATAGTGGATTGAACTCTTTGGCTACATCTTCTATTATGGATTGGCAAGCCCGACTTTTTCAACGACAGAAAAGTGACCAGTATTACCTAACTGCCACTAGAATAGCAACTGCATTCTGGGGATTATTTGCCATCATATTTGCCTTGATATTAGGCGAGACTGACTCCATCATTGAATTGATAAATAAAATTGGAAGCTATTTTTACGGAGCCATTTTGGGTGTATTTGTTTTATTGTGGATTAAAAAAACCAACGGAATGGGGGCCTTTTACGGACTTTTGATTGGAATCGCAGCAGTGTTGATATTGGATCAGTTGTATTACCACCAAGTAACCGATTCTTATCAAATCAATTGGGATACCCTATTTCGATCTTCTGAATTGTACGGTGGGCCGGGAGTAAGCAAAACCCTCAGCTATCTGTGGTTGAATCCCATTGGGTGTGGATGCACGGTGGTTAGTGGTTATTTGCTTTCATTGATCCCTTTCAGTAAAACTTAAGACCCCATTCGAGCCACTCCAATCCTTCATTTGTTTTACCTTAGCGTTACTCCACTTAAGGTTATTACCAATGGAAATTGCCCGGATAAACCGATTATTGGGAAACATGGATCTCTATTTATTGGACCAGGTCT
>JAPUIM010000218.1 GCA_027297025.1 Bacteroidota bacterium
GTTTCCATGAGGTTGATTGGTATAAAAACAGGAAAGATCAAGGATATCAGCATTGAGAATATCAGCAACAAACTCCATTGGGGCATCTTAAAAAATAACCCCGAATGAGAATTTACATTTGTAGAACCTGTTCTGTTTTCAAGGTAATTGGCAAGTGAATACATCACACTGAATAACAAAGCTTCAACTACCACGAAATAAGTTAGCTTACTAAAGTGATCAACACCTGAAATGATCAGGAATGAAACCACCCAACTTCCCTGAGATAAAAGAAATAATGTGATTGTCCTTTTAAGATCTTTTGAAGCCAAAGCCAAAAGGGCAAAATATAGAAAACCCAGGAATCCAGGCCAGGCTAACCATGGATATACAGATAGCATGTTTGAAAATTCAGGGCCAACCCAACCGTTCATTCCTATAATCACCGCTTTCGGTATTAGTAATAACAGTATTAATAGCAGGGGAAACGGCAATTTCTCGGCTTTAAATAACCAGATGTGAAATGGCAAAAGTCCTCCGATAATGAACAGGGCAATAATTTCGACTAAATTACCATTGCCAACAGTTAACAGTAATATCGAGGCTAGGTAAAACAATATAATCTGAAGCCTGGCTAGTCTTTGATCTGCATTTCCAACTTTACTTAACCCAATGCTAATCCCTGCCAGTACCAGGAAATGGGCCATTGTAAATAAATCGAAAGACATGAACAATCCAAGTACTGCAATATTCAGTATTAAATAGGCGATGGAATTTCGCTTTGTCCAAAAACCATCATGCCAACTATTGACCAGGGCATATATCATTAAAACCGGGACCAGCCATAATGGCAAGTCATCTTGTGGCTGATTCAAAATCAAGTAATCCCCAATACCTACATTACCCGAAAGTGGATTTTTTATTGAAGTTATGATTACTTGTAAACTTAATAGTACTGCCATAACCGGATTTAGAAATTTATCCGGTACCATCAATACCAATAAACACCCCAAAACCGGCATTGATATAATCATCAAAAAACTATATTGTTCTACAAAAGCCATAATGATCACCTAAGATGAATCAAGTATTGATAATAATATCCAGGACCATAATAAGATAGATCCAACCTGAAAGATTAGCCAGCCTATGGATTTCAGGTGGTTGCCATCTTTATAATCACTCAATATATTTCTCGATGGATAATTTGTAATACTATCGAAGAGTACGCGATCAAACCACGAAATGATATGTGCCATTACTAGAAATGGAACGAATACGATTTTCAATAACCAGGTTGTGAGCTGTTTTATCACCTTGGCAAGGTATATAATATAGGGATTAGTTGCTATATTATACCTCCGAGGTGTTGTATAGCTGGTTTATAAGTGTGTCGAAGTTAGGTTACTTGAAAAGCTTTGAATGATTGTGAGAAGATTTGCCCAATTCCGGGTTATTGCTTCAAATCCAACTCTTTAATGGATACATTCTAATATTTTAAAAATATTCTAATCATCAAAACTAAAAATTAGGATTAAAATTTAAAACTATAGCTTAAAGCAGGGAATGGAATTCCCACCACAGATAATTTGTAAGCTTGTGGTGGTTTGCCACTCACATCATCAAAGAACACGTAAAAAGCATTTTTTCTTCCATACAAATTATAAATTGATAAAACCCAATTCCCTTGCAATAATTTTTTTGTTGATCTAAATTTAAAAGTAAGTGACACATCCACGCGATGGTAATCCGGGGCGCGGCTTTCATTTCTGGTGTCAAAATACGCTATTTCCCGTCCCGAGTATTTGAATTTAGCTCCCGGGAAAGTTACTGCCCGCCCGGTGCTATAGGTGAATATACTTGAAAATTTAGTATTACGGCTGATATTAAATTCCATTACCGCGGTTAAATCGTGGGGTTTATCAAAGTTTGAAGGATATTCTTCGCCTTGGTTAATTCGTTCTTCAGGATATGCTCCTTGAACGGTCCTCAAACTTCTTGAGTAAGTATAACTTGCCCAGCCACTTAATCTACCAATGGTCTTCTTGGCATACAATTCAATGCCAAATGCTTTCCCATCTCCGGATAGCAATTCAGTTTCAAGATTCTCATTCAATATTAGCTGGGCGCCATCCTTATATTCCAATACATTATCCAGGTTTTTGTAATATACTTCCACGGATGTTTCCGTTGAATTATCATTGAAATTCTTAAAGAATCCCACTGAATATTGAGTGGCAATTTGAGGTTTAACATAGGTATCGCTTAATTTCCAAATATCAGTAGGTGCGATGGAAGCGGTATTAGTAATGAGATGGATATATTGATACATCCGGTTAAATCCAAGCTTTATAGAAGTTCCATCATTTATGGACCACCTGAATGCCAACCTGGGCTCAAATCCATCATATTGGTTGATTACCTCGTTTTTCCCAAATGTAATTTGGTCAATAATGTTATCAGTAATTCGAACAAGGTCTTCGTCATACATATTTACGGTGTTTGCCCCCAGATATTGGAAGATATTGTATCTTAACCCATAGGACATTCTAAAATTGGTGAAGATATCAAAGTCATGCTGGAAGTAAAATCCCATTTCCCTGGCCTTTTCATTTTGAATGATCAACGGATCAATGCTTGAAGAAGCATTAATTGGAGTTAACTCCCCGGGATGAATGTTCAATTCTTTAATCTGTACTCCTGCCTTAGCTTCACTATTTTCAGAAAAGGTGTAATTCAACCGTAAGCCAATACTCTGA
>JAPUIM010000219.1 GCA_027297025.1 Bacteroidota bacterium
GAAACGAAGTCTCTGGCGCTCCATGAAAAAGGTGGAAATATTTCCAAACCTTCATACGGCATTCCTGGGGACTATTTAATTGCAGTGATAGAATTACCGGACTTTGGTTTTGATAAAATCGATAGCAGTCAGCTACCTACAGGCTGGAATCATTTTGCTGAATACCATCCTGAAACACAAAGGATAGGCAATGAATTTACTCAATCCAAGGCTTTGGCCTTATTCGTCCCCAGTACCATAGTCCGGGGCGAATTCAATGTGCTGCTAAACCCCAGGGTAATTCGAGAATATCAAGTAACTGTGTCCACAGAACCAATAGATCCACGTCTTTTGGCGTAGCTATCCGTAGCTTCAAGCTACGGACATTAGTACCCATACTTAGCGAACAACTCTCTGAACCGTGGCATCTGCCTGATATCTTCCCACATGGGGTGAACATTCAAAAACAGACTCCCCATTTTAGCTTCCATGGCGGCTTTTAAATGATCATATACCTTGTCCCAATCTTCCAACCCGGCATAGATCATGGCAAAATCCATATCCAAAATTATGTTTTGGTCTTTTTGTTTTCGCTCCTCAAGCAGTTTTAAACATTCCCGGGCTTCATCGGTTTGTCCTAGTCTGGCCAAAGTATACCCCAATCCGTTTAAACCTTTAAGTTTTGATCCGGTCATCGATTGAAATTTTCTAAAAGCTTGAAGCGCCTTCTTATATTTTTTTTCTTTGGCATATACCCATCCTATTCCTTCCCAGGCTGCCCGAAAATTAGGTTCAAGTTCCAGGGCCTGATGGTATCGTTCGATGGCTTTTTTGTTATACCCTGAAAAAAAGCTGGTTTCTGCAAAACTCCCCAGGATGATCAATGAGAGGGGGTCGAGTTGATGCGCTTTTTCAATTTCTTTCAGTGCCTTTTCAAAATTTCCGGTGTTACTTAGATACATAGCATAATAATGATGGCCTTCCGCGCTTCCCGGATTATTGTTCAATGCCTTGAGGAAGTACCCTTTGGCTTCTTCATTGTTCTTTTCATACATAAATTTTATCATGCCCATGGCCAGATTAGCTCCGTCATGTTGATCATCCAGGATAATAGCCTTTTGAGCGGCCTCAGCGGCTTTTTCGTAAGCATTTCCTTTCATATTTCCAGTAATGCCCAGGAAAATATAAGCAGAAGCCAATCCGCTATAGGGAAGGCTAAAATCAGGTTCCAGTGCTATTGCCTGCTCAAAAAAAGCAATGGATTTTTTTACTCCTTCAGGGGACCATTTTTTCCAATAAAAGTTTCCCTTAAGATATAGGTTATAGGCTTCCAGGTTTTGGGCGGTGGATTTTGGCAATACTGCTCTTTTCGGTTTTTCAACCAAACGCTCACTCAACATCTCGGAGATCTTTTGTGCGATTTCATCCTGAATGGCAAAAATATCTTTCAGTTCCCTGTCGTAATTTTCAGACCATATATGAAATCCATCTTTGGCAGAGATCAATTGAGCGGTAATTCTTACCTGGGTTCCTGATTTTCTAACACTTCCTTCCAGTATGTGGTCGACATTTAGCTGGCGTGCCACTTCCCTTATATCCAGGGTTTTACCCTTAAATGCAAATGACGAAGTACGGGCGGTAACTCTAATCCCGCTAACTCTTGCCAGGGCATTTAAGATTTCCTCAGTGATCCCATCAGAGAAATACTCATTTTCAGCATCGGTACTCATATTAACAAAAGGTAAGACTGCCAGGCTCTTGGTAAGTTTCTTTCCTTTCCCAATCATCTCTTCCACTTCCGGAATATGCAGCGGACTATTGGTAAGTGCAAATAGCTGCATCGGGTCATCGACATTTTTGAGAGAAAATTCGCCTAAAGATTTAACTTCCAGGTCGCTCTGGTTCTTGATATCATCCATTATTTTTCCTGAAAATAGTACTGAACCAGCAATGGCAAAGGACTCAATACGGGATGCGATATTAACTCCGTCTCCGTAAATACCCTCTTCATCATGTACAATATCTCCGGAATGCAGACCAATCCTAAGCGGGACTTTAGGTTCTTGAAATAATTGCTCTTGTATTCTCAGGGCACATTTAACGGCCAGGATTGAACTGGGAAAGAGGCACAATGTCCCGTCACCAAAGTACTGTAGGATCTCCCCCTCATGATCATGAACCTCTTTTTTCAGAACCGTGCGGTGCCGGTCCCTTAAAGATTTTGCCAGATCTTCGTTTTTTTGCATAAGGAGGGTGTATCCCACCATATCAGTAAACATAATGGCTGCTAGCCTTCGCTGAGGAGACATATTTTTCTTTGAATATAATGGAATAGCAGGTAGTAGTAAATAAAACCCGCAAAAACAAGTAGGATTTAGAGGTTGGTAATATCAGAAGCTTTGCCATCCCCATTGAGCACTTTAATTCTTTGCTGAACTTTGGGGAGGTCGTCCGCGGACATTCCGGTACTGCCATGTAAAGCAATCCCTATTTCCCTGCCGGTTATTTCCCTGGTCAATTTTCTCTGGTACTCCACATTTGCAGGATCAAAATCCATGTCATCGCCAAACACGATCATCTACCGCGCTTTCCATTTCCAGGGTAACCTCAACCTCTGAAGGTTCGGGGACTTCCTGAACAATCAACTGCTCTTTTCCCTGATATACTGCTGCTTTCATTGATGTTAAATTATGTTTTGACTAGCCTGTTATTAATTGAGAATGATGTTGTTCATTAAAACTAGCTCATCCAGTTTTTTGCCGTTGATGCGGTCCATTTGGTGGTTATTTTTTTTGATTTTGTCCAGAAACTGACCCCATCCATTCCGGTGATATCGCCATAGCCAAACCTTGAACCATTCCAACCGCCAAAACTAAATGGTTCCCTGGGCACCGGAACTCCGATATTTACCCCAATCATACCGGCGCTGGCCATATCGCTAAAGTATCTGGCGCTACCCCCATTGGTGGTGTAGATAGCTGCCGCATTTCCATATGGACTGGCATTTTCGATTTCCAGCGCTTCATCCAGCGTCTTTGCCCTGAGTACGGTCAATACCGGCCCAAAAATTTCATCGCAAGCGCTTTTATCTGAAGGTGGCAGCCCATCAATAATGGTAGGGTTGACATAAGTTCCGGTCTCTTTGCCCGGTACCACCGCGCCCCGGCCATCAAGCAATATATTTCCACCGGCTTTTTGGGCATCATCGATATAAGATTCAATTCTTTCCCGGGCATGTTTACTGATCACGGGCCCCATATTTTCTCCGGCTTGGACTTTCCGGCCTTCATTGATGATACGCTCCAGGATATGACCGGATTCACCTACCAATATCAGCACACTTGCCGCCATGCAGCGTTGACCGGCACACCCGTAGGCGCTGGCTACTACATTTGAAGCGGTTATTTCAGGGTCAGCGTCTGGCATCACGATCAGATGATTCTTGGCTCCTCCTAATGCCAGCGCGCGTTTTCCCTGCAGGGTTGACCTGTCATATACAATTTTGGCTACCCTGGATGATCCTACAAAACCAACGGCTTTAATTCCAGGGTGATCGGTAATGGCTTCCACCGCCTCCTTACCACCGTGGACCACATTGAATGCCCCATCCGGCAAACCAGCCTGGCTAAGATATTCACCTAACAGGTTGGCAGTAAGCGGTACTTGTTCAGATGGTTTCAGTATGAAAGTATTGCCGGTGGCCAAAGCAATCGGAATCATCCACAGGGGTACCATAGCGGGAAAATTGAAAGGGGTGATTCCGGCAACAACGCCCAGTGGGAAGCGTTTTTGTTCACAATACACCCCACGGCTAACCTCCAGGGTCTCCTGTTGCAAAATCTGAGGCAGGGAAGTGGCAAATTCAGTTACTTCTATACCTTTAGCTACTTCGGCCTTAGATTCGGCATGGGTCTTGCCATTTTCCTGACTGACAAGATCAGAGATTTCGTCAATATCATTTTCAAGCAGCTGTTTGAATTTAAAAAGGATTTGTACCCGCTGTTTAACAGGAAGCGTGCCCCATTCAAGGAAAGCTGCCTGGGCCTTGGAAACTGCCTGATCAATTTCATCTGCTCCACCCCTGGGTACTTTTCCAATCATTGAGCCATCAATTGGGCTGAAAACTTCAATAAATCCGTTATTACTATCTTGAATGGTCTGTCCACCGATGTAATGCCCGGTTATTTTACTGGTAGTGGTAGCCGTGGTGCTCATTTTATTTATTAGTTACTCGCTAAAATTAGTTGATCTATTTCAATTACCTTCATGTTGTTACCTTTAAAACCCGGATTTTGAACTAGAAATCAGGAATCCCAGCATATTCGATACATGCTAAATTATGTTACATAGTATTAAAGTCAGGTTAAAGCTGACTTATCAGATATGAAAAATAAGTACATATCAAACCGATCCAGCGAACTGCTGGTCTATTTTAATCAGCAAGACCAGCACTATTTTGAGTTTTCTGAGGCCAAACAAGCTTTACCTCAATCCAGTGAAAGCGCCATAAAAGAACTATTGAGCGATCTGGTGAAAAGAGGTCTTTTGATGCGGCTCAAAAAGAGTCTTTATTATATTATTCCCTATGAGAAGGATGCCGGTAGCTTTATGCCGGATTGGCATTTACTGGCTGAGCCCCTGACCAAAGGAGTGGATCACTACATAGGATATTACTCTGCTTTACAAATTCATAACTTAATCACCCAACCTTCTTTGAAGGAACAGATCGTAGTGGCCAGGCAAATTAAACCTTCCTAACTGACTATTAAAGGAGTAAATTTTCAGTTTATTTACCATAACCCAAAGCACTTTTTTGGATCAAAGAAGGTATGGATTGACAGCTTTAATAAAGTCTTGTGTTCAGACCTGAAAAAAACATTTATTGACTGCCTTTTCAAGCCGGACTATGCCGGAGGAATAGTGGAAGTGGCAAGGGCCATGTATCTGTCAAAGGATAAAATCAACTATTCAACACTTCTTGAGTATACGGAAAGGTTTAAATCACAGGCGGTCATCAAAAGATTAGGATTTTTACTTGAGAT
>JAPUIM010000022.1 GCA_027297025.1 Bacteroidota bacterium
AAATATTTCAAAACAAGAATCATTGAGGGAAGAAGAAATTGATCTTCAAGGTGTTTTTCACTCTCTTGGTAATATGTTCTCCGGACTGGGGAATAGTATGGTCATTAGAATGGCCAAAATAAGGAAGCTCACCATTGAGTATCGAAAACTTATGTATCCTTTATTTGTCCTTGGTCTTTTTGCAGGAATCTACAAAGGATTTTTTGCAGCTCCTTATTTCAGTTCTTCCATCATTTTAAGTTCTGAATTCCTCAATACTCAAATCTCAGAAAATGCCATTGAAAAACTCAATATCCTAAGTGAAGATAAAAACTATGAAATATTGGCTAAGACCTTGAACATTGACATTCTGATGGCAGAAAAGATCAGGAGCATAGAGGTTGAAGCATTTATCACCGACGAAGAGATGATTGATAATGAGGTATTAAAATCACAATTGGAAGAACTGATCGTGGATGAAGAGGATGAAGAAAAGATAGAAGAGTTGATCGAAAAGATTGAACTCGAGAATCTAACATTTTTCAAGATAACAGTGGTTGTTTTCGACACGGAGATTATCGATCAGCTTGAACAACCATTGGTTGACTTTTTTAGAAATAGCGTTTACATCAAAAAACGCATTAAAAATGAAAGGGAAAACCTGCTTGCTAAAAAGATAAAACTACGACAAGAAAGGCATAAATTGGACAGCTTTAAAGTGGCGCTTTATCAAAACATTATGAAGATGGGTGAAATAGCCAAAGAAGGCTCTGATAATCTCATTCTTGCCTCCCGTGTGGCTGATCCGGTGGACATAATAGAACAAGACCTTTTGATCTATGAAGAAGAACAGGAAGTAAATACGCGGTTGCAAGTGGAAGACTATTTTGAGTTAGTAGACGGTTTCGCTTCCTTTTATACATTAGAGAGCCCAGGTCCTATTCTGTCCCTCATTTACGCAGAGATACTTTTTATGGGCTTTGGCTATCTTATAATATTCATTATGAGAGCCAATCAATATTTAGCCCGAAAACAGAATGAACTGGAAACTACTTACTAGATAGAATTTGATTCCGATTGGTTTACAATCGTCCCGAAACAAAACCCTTATCCAGTACACTTTTAACATCATATATTACAGTTTTTTCATCAGCTATCTTTTCCCACTTCATATCTTGAAATTGTTGGTGGGCTACCGCTAATATTATGGCATCAAATTTTTCATCTAATTGGTCCCATAACTCCAGGCCATATTCTTTCTTCACCTCTAAATTATCGGCGATAGGATCATGAACCTTAACCGAGGCCCCAAAGCTCTCTAATTCCTTGATTACATCGATCACCCCGGAATTCCTGATATCAGGACAGTTTTCTTTAAAGGTTATTCCCAGAATCAGGATCTTAGCTCCCTTGACTTTCTTGTCATTGTGAGTAATCAACTTTATCACTTTATTGGCGATATGTATACCCATGTTATCATTGATCCGTCTACCCGCCAAAATCACTTGTGGATGATAACCTATACTCTCAGCTTTATGAGTCAAATAGTAAGGATCCACACCGATGCAATGTCCGCCTACTAATCCTGGTCTAAAAGGTAAAAAATTCCATTTGGTCTCCGCAGCTTGCAATACTTCCGAAGTGTCAATGCCTACTTTGTCAAAGATCAATGCCAGTTCATTGACAAATGCAATATTTAGGTCTCTCTGTGAATTTTCAATAACTTTGGCTGCCTCGGCGATTTTGATGGAATTGGTCTTATGAGTTCCCGCCTTTATTATGCTGGCGTATAAGTTATCAACAAAATTGGCAACCTCCGGATTGCTTCCACTGGTGATTTTTTTTATATCCGTTAGTCTATGATCTTTATCTCCCGGATTAATCCTCTCCGGAGAATACCCACAATAAAAGTCACTATTAAAACTCAACCCACTTTCTTCTTCCAAAATAGGTACACACACTTCTTCAGTACACCCTGGATAAACAGTTGATTCGTAAATTACCACCGCTCCTTTTTGCATTACCTGCCCGATCATTTTGCTGGCCTTGGTCAATGGATTTAAATCAGGTGCATTAAACTCATCTATGGGTGTTGGCACAGTGACTATGTAAATATCGAGACCTTTCAGATCTTCCAACTTAGTGGTGAACTTCAACCCTTGGGCCTCATTTATTTCATTTGGGTTGACCTCTCTGGTTTTATCGATTCCATTTCGTAGCTCTTCAATTCTTTCTTGGTGAAGATCAAAACCTACCACAGAATAATTCTTTCCAAATTCTACTGCCAGTGGGAGCCCAACATATCCCAACCCCACAATCGCGATGTTTTTGTTTTTTAAGTCACTTTTTATCATCTATAACAGAATTGATTACCCTAAATCGCTAAACTTAATTGACCGTAAATGTATTTAATTATTGGAAATTCCGGCATTACAACAACCATTCAATCTCTAAAAACATGAACTTGGGGATTGATCTTCACAGTTTTTATCATTTAGGGACATTGTTATACCTTTGCTTGACTGATTCCGACATGAATTATCGAGAAATACATATTCTCATAAAAAAAGAGATATTATTGGAATGGAGACAAAAATATGCGCTCAATGGAATATTGCTATACCTAATCAGTACGATTTTCATTTGTTATTTGAGTTTCAACCTAAACCATAATCAGCTTAATCCTCCTACCTGGAATGCACTGTATTGGATTATTATACTTTTCACTTCTGTAAATGCGGTGGCTAAAAGTTTTATACAGGACGAACCAGGAACCTTTTTGTATCTATATACCATTGTAAGTCCATCGGGGGTTATTATTTCCAAGATAATCTATAATGCCGTATTAATAGTAGTAATGGCAAGCATCGGTTATGCCTTCTATACAGTGATTTTGGGTAATCCGGTTTTAGACCAGGGTTTGTTTTTAATAAACATTGGGTTGGCTTCCGTTGCGTTCTCAACTACTCTTACCATGGTCTCAAGTATTGCATCGAAAGCCCGAAATAGTGGGACCTTAATGGTCATTTTGAGTTTTCCAATAATACTTCCCATGTTGCTGATAGTAATTAAAATTTCTAAAAACGCTATGGATGGATTGGATCGCTGTATCAATTACACTCCCATGTTAACGCTTGTGGCAATTACTGTTATAGTGATAACCATTGCTTTATTTTTATTTCCCTTCCTTTGGCGGAATTAGATGGGCAT
>JAPUIM010000220.1 GCA_027297025.1 Bacteroidota bacterium
TGGTTTTTTTACCGGTGCAAAGAATCAACAATCCGGTGGCCAAAGGATCCAATGTGCCTGCATGTCCGATTTTCCTTATTCCCAAGGCGTTTCTAATGTTTTTAACCACATCGAAAGATGTCCAGTTCAAAGGTTTGTCAATTAAGAGTACTTCTCCCTTTTCGAAATTATAGTTTTTTTTAAGCATCAATAAAGTATTAGGGATATAGACCCCAGGGCAAAACAATACAATGCAAAATAAATCAATTTGCCTTTTTTTACAATCTGTATCATCAAGGAACAGGCAACCAGTCCATACAGGAAAGCTGAAATAAAACCTATAAACAATACTTGATTTGATATGCCAGGTGACAAGCTAGGATTTTGAGTTAAATCCAACAATTTCAATAATGATGCTCCCATAATAGGAATCAGCACCATTATAAAAGAAAATCGAGTGGCCAGTTCTTTATCCACTCCCATTAACAAGGCGGTGGCGATGGTAGCCCCTGACCTGGAAATTCCTGGCACTATGGCAACTGTTTGAGCAATACCCATGATAAGGGCCCTGGGAGTATTTATATCACCGGAGCTAGGTTTGGCAAAATAGGTCAAAGCCAATAGCATACCGGTTACTAAAAGCATTAACCCAACCAAAACGATATTCCCCCCAAATAGAACTGAAATTTGGTCTTCAAAAAAATAACCCACCAAACCCACAGGGATAGCGGACAATAATATCTTAAACGTGAAATTGGTAGAGGGATTGTTTTGGAATTTGAAAAGATCTGATAGAATAGTCAACAGGTCTTTTCTAAACACCACCATAGTACTCAAGGCGGTAGCGCTGTGTATCACCAGAGAGAATTTTAAATTCTCTGAAGTATTGGTGCCCAAAATATGGGTACCGATCTCAATATGTCCACTGCTGCTAACAGGTAAGAATTCAGTCAATCCCTGGACTATTCCCAGGATAATTGCCTCCCATATATCCATTTGGTTTTTTTATTTCTCTCGGGGTTTATAGAGAATGGCAAAAAATTCAATAATGAAACCCATCATCACAATGATTGGCCCCACAGTAATACCCAGTAGTCCAAACCCGTATTCTTCTTGGTCCATCGACATTATAGTGAAACCAATAATTAAGCTGGCAATACCGGCTAACATCAAGATATAGTTGGACTTGCCGAAGGGTAATTTATCTTTGTTCATAGGTAAATTCAATAAAGATCATCCAGTGACATTTTTAAATATTTTTTCATGGCCCGAAAAGTACTGATCAGCCCAATCATGGCGCCAATAATGGTTAAACTGCCAAAAAGGACCATCAATTTTTCATCATCTCTGAGCAAGGACAAATCTTGCACATTTTGATAGGCGTATTGTAACAATAAAGCCAATAAACCTGCTGCCAAAATTCCACCTAACAATCCGTGAAATATGGAGCGTATCAAGAATGGTCTTTGTATAAATCCTGCTCTGGCTCCCACTAGCTGCATGCTCCTGATCAAAAATCTCTGAGAGAACAACGCCAGCCTAATGGTGTTGTTTATTAACATGGCCACAGCGATCAATAGAATGATCGAAAAAGCAATCAGGATAATACCGATCCTGTTAAGGTTCTCATTGATAGCAGTGACCAGGCTTTCCAAATAACTCACCTCGAAAACACCATTCATGGTTTCAATTTCTGCTTTTATACGTTTGAGGTTATCCGCGTCTTGGAACTCGGGTTTTATTTTGAGAATGAATGCGTCCAGTAAGGGATTTTCCCCCAGGAAGTCCAAAGGATCTTCACCAGTTCTGGAAGTGAATTGTTTTACTGCATCTTCTTTGCTTATGAATTGAATTTGTGCCATGCCATCCTTATTGTAAGTATATTCCTTGGCAGAGAGGGTTTTGTTTATTTTGATCTTTCCATTTTCGGTGGTGAACTTATTCAAATAAACCTGTACCTCCACATTTTCCTTGATCAAATCCTTGAGCTTATTGGCGTGTAATACCAACATTCCGAATAAACCAATTACAAATAGGGCCAGGGTAATACTGAATACGACACTTGCATAGGGATAATTGCCGAGCTTCTTCTTTTTCTTGTATTTGCGAATAGTGGCCACAATAAAAGATAAAGCCCAAATTTAATAAGAAATTTGGGCTTTATCTTCAGTGGATTAGTATTTATTACTCCTTAGTTTTCTATCAAGGGAGATAATTGGTTGAAAAGCTTTCGGTCTTTTATTTCGACCAGTGGCGCTATTTCTTCCTGATCGGATTTGATGTCATAAAATTCCCCTTGATAGAATAAATAAAGTTTCCTTCCCTTTGCGTTATTCAACTCTAGGATCTCATAGGGGATATTGTTGAAATCACCATATAAGAACAGCTTATTATTGTAATGTTGGTAATGGAAGGAATGTTTCCCATCGATGGTATTGCTAACCTCCACCTGGGCTATTTCTTTATTATTCTTTTCATCAAACGTTTTAAAAGACAATCCAAGCTCATCTTCACTGGGGAAAGATTCCTCATCCTGAAATCCCTCAATAATGGTGGGTTGGACGGATCTGGGTTCCCTGACTATATTTTGTGGCTGGCTAGTTTTGGTCGATGAGCTGGTACTGATTTCCCGCTTAACCGTTAACGGTTCATCTTGCTCCTGGGGTTCAGTATTTTCAATATCTTCAGCATAAATTTGTGGGGGTGTGGGTAACTCCTCAATCATTGTATGGCCTATTAAGTCTTCTTCGGATAATTCTATTTGATTAGGACTAGTGGTTCCTACTGTGGATTGAGTGTTTACTTGATTTTGATAATATAAATATCCCCCTGTACCAATGGCTGAAATCAATAATAAGGAACCAGCAATTTTTAAAGCGGCCAGGTTAGTGCTGACCATGGTATTGGGAGCTGGAATCGGAATATTGTTTAATCTGGTTTTCAATTGGGCTATTCTATAGTCCTTAACAGAACTAATAACATCTTGCTGAAATTGAAATTCACCTTTTAGCAAAGGGTCATTTTGAAGCTGTTTTTCAAATTCCACCTTTTCAGTCCCGGAAAGTTGCCCATCCAGGAACGGACTGATTTGGTCGAAAAAGTTTATTTTTGGGCTCATAGCTAATCTAAAAAGTCACTTGCTGAATATTTACTTCTAACTAAATTGTCTAATCTTTTCTTGCATTTATATTTTTTGGTCTTGGCTGTATCAGTATTGGCAAAGCCTAACCTCTCAGCTATATCACTCATGGACATTCCATCAAAATAAAAGTAAGTAAGTATTTTATTACAGGTATCACCTAATTCATTGATACATTGATTGATTATTTTCTTTCTTTCCTCTCTCTCAAAATCCATGTATACTGGTGTATCTTTTTCCTCTCCTGATATCCGACTTTTTCTGTCCAATTCCTTCCTCCATAGATTTAAACAAATGCTATAGATATAAGTACTGATCTTAGAAGTCAATACCAAATTCCCACTCATTACCTTCTGCCAAAAAACAATTAACGCATCTTGATATATATCCTTGGCTTCCTGCTCCGAACCACTATTGGAGATCACGATTTTGGTCATCATCCTATAATATTTCTTATACAGATAGTCCAATGCCGATTCTTCTCCCTTGCTGATCGCAGCAAGAATCTCTCCATCTTTCATTGCAAAAAAGCCGAGCTTTTGATGTTAATACAATTGTGTAACAATTAGTAACCTGTATTATTAACAAAAAAACGGGACATTGGAAAGCCAATTGTCCAAAAAAATCAATTTTATTATAAAATACCTAAATAAACCCTGTTTGGGTCAAATTTTAACGTTTAGGTTGAAAGAATATCTAAACGCAGAGCAATGCCCATCACAATGGGATGCTTATTTTTGTTGGTTATCAACGGTAGTGAATCCGGTCTCGGTACCTTCAACGTTTAGTTCGATCGTTGTTTGTTGGTCTGAAGGCTCAGCCCGGTTTATACCATGGGAGCCATGATCTTTAATTGCGATGTGAGGTGCGATGATCAAGGCAACAATGGAGGTCAATTTTATCAGGATATTCATGGAGGGTCCGGAGGTATCTTTGAACGGATCGCCCACGGTATCGCCGGTGATGGAAGCTTTATGTACCTCGGATCCCTTATACTCCATTTTTCCATCGATCTCTATACCTTTTTCAATGGACTTCTTAGCGTTGTCCCAGGCACCACCGGCGTTATTTTGAAACATTCCCAATAAAACCCCGGAAACAGTTATCCCGGCTAATAGACCACCTAGTACTTCGGGACCAAATACAAAACCTACTACCGTGGGCACCACCAATGCCAGCGATCCCGGGAGCATCATCTCCCGCAAAGAAGCTTGGGTAGATATATCTACACATTTGGCATAATCGGGTTTGGCTTTACCTTCCATGATACCGGGAATTTCCCGGAATTGCCTCCTTACTTCGTTGACCATGGCCATTGCCGCTCTCCCCACCGCGGCTATAGCCAGGGATGAGAAAAGATAAGGTATCATACCACCAACAAATAGTCCGGCCAACACGTCGGCTTTGTAGATATCAATAGATGTAATGCCTGAGAGACC
>JAPUIM010000221.1 GCA_027297025.1 Bacteroidota bacterium
TTCACGCTGGAAATGGTGCTGGTATTTCTATAAACAGATATGGTATTTACATTGATGCTAGAGGTAGCGATATCATTTAATCCATCCCCATCAAAATCGGCCAGGCATAAATCAAAGAGCCCGTTACTTCCGGTAAAATCAACCGCGGGATCTGTAAGAGCCGGATCAAAACCGTCCCCTCCGAAATTCATAAAAAATTGTGGATTGGAATAGCCCGTAAGATTGGAGGCGAGGTTGGTCACGGTAATGGGACTATAAATTGAGCCGGATGGAACCCGGGCTTCTATTATAAGGTCGGTAGAACTTACAATTTCCCCTTGGACTGAACCAAAAAAAACCATAAGGTCACCGGGGGTGTTACTAAAACCATTACCGGAGATAATAACAATCTCATTAAGGTTGCCCGAAGTTTTATCTACAAAGTTGATAATGGGCTGCTGTGCCCAGGCTGACCAGGTTGAACAATATAAGAAGATGATCAGGCTAAGTTTAGGTCGTGACATTTGGTAACATTGATTATTTTTTTATCATTCAACGATCAATATCCAGGGATCATGGAACAATGGTTCCTTTTTAGCATCAGCCAATTCTTGTAAGGCGTTTCCCATACTATCTTCTGCATGCTCTTGATGATGGGTGTATACATACCAATGTTTGGTATCAGAGCCATAGCCATAGCGAGTTTCATATTCATCTTTTTCAAAAATCTCATCGCTGTATTCCCTGCAATGCTCGAAATCTTCAAATACAGCGGCTATCACATAGAATCCATGTTTCAAATCAAAAGGATGATCTCCCTTTCTGATTTTCAAAGGCTCATCCTGATGCTTCATTAAAATCTGCTTCCCCGGTCCGGGCCTGGTAGCTATTTCTGTAGCCCATTTTACATGGGGAAAATTTGAGACAACAGGTGGTGGCTTAGCGGACAATGCATCAGTAATCTCTGTTGGGGTAGGTTCCTGAATCTCTATTGGAGTAGAGACCTGAATTTGTGCTGGTTGAACAGAAGGCTCTTCACCCAAAGGCGTTTCTATAACAGGTTCCTGACCAGTTGTGGGTTGACTATCTCTGGCAATCGTTGGTGTTTCCACAGATTCAGTAACCGTAGCAGTTTGCTGCACTCGCGCCAATGAATCACGACGGGCCTGTATCCGCCGTCTACGTTCAGCCATTTTTTGAGAAAGGCTTAACTCACCTTTTTTCTTAGACTTTCCGGACTTCGCACTCTTGGTGGTCTTCGAAGGTTTCTCGGGCCGGTCCTTTTTTACCACACCTTTCCCTTTCCTGGTGTCCTTTTTGTTTGCACCGAATAATGCTTTTAGCTGAATATCGTGTGTACCATTACCAAATCCAGATACCTGGCTATTGGAAAACTCGTAGGCATAACCAACCGAGACTAACTCCGCAATATTAAAACCAACCAACGCCGTGACTCCGAAGTCCAAACGATAAGAGGCCCCGGCCCAAGCTAAATTTGAATAATAAATCAATCCCAGAAGATCCAGCTGATTAGTTTGGTCCTTTTCAGCCCGGTATAATACAGAAGGCTGGAAAGCGAATTGGTCTTGTGAAAAGTAATATTTGTAATTGGCCATGAATATCAAAGCATCGGTGGGTTTAAAATCAACATTGAAACTTTCATCACTGATCAATCCCGGATTAAAAAGCTGGGGTAAGGAAATTCCCACATTGAAGGTCTCGAATGAGTAACTAACTCCGAAATTTCCCAGGAAAGCCAGGTTATTGTCCATGGCATTAATAAGTGCCGGGTCATTTTGAAATGATGGTTCATTAGCGAAATCAATACTGTTGGAACCAAGCCCCATTGACATACCGAACCTTAAAAATTGATCTCTCACCGGCGATATGACATATCCCAAGGATATCAAACCCGATGTAGTGCTTATTATACCGCGTTTGTCATTAATAATATTCACTCCCCCGGAAAGCCCCAATTTAAACGGTTTGTGCAAACTAAAATTTGCAGTGGTTGGAGCATCCTCAATGCCCACCCATTGTTGGCGGTAAGATAAAAAAGCAGCCCAATCGCCGTCGGATCCGACGAATGAAGGATTATAGAGGTAAGGATTTAAAAAATACTGGCTATAAACAGGAAGTTGTTGTCCTGCCAATTGACCGGTAAAAAAAAATAATACAACAATAAAGAAGGTTTTATTCATAATGCAGACCTAGGATACATCCCTTTTGTTACCTTCAAGGTAACCGCGATAAAAACACAATTAACTTATAGACCTAAAGGCCAAGCCGAAATGGTTGGATATGTTTATATTTATATTAGCTGGCTGTTTTAAGCAATTATCAAAAAATACAACCGTCCAAATAATTCAAATTAGCCTTAAA
This sequence comes from Bacteroidota bacterium, assembly GCA_027297025.1. GTDB lineage: Bacteria > Bacteroidota > Bacteroidia > Cytophagales > Cyclobacteriaceae > JAPUIM01. The sequence goes on from JAPUIM010000221.1 coordinate 2,362, forward strand.
AGTGCTAAATTTATGTATGATTGTATTTTTCTTACAGTAAATATAATAAAATCATTAGTCTCTTAAAATAGTTAGTTGAAAATTTTAATGAAAAGAGCCTTATACTTTTTTGTGCTTATTTTCTTTCCCTTTTTTTCACAGGGTCAATTTGCCTTTGGGCCAAGGATTGGATTTCACTTAAACAAGACGGTCATTGGGGAAAAAGATGAAAGGGAAAATTTTGAAAATTC
>JAPUIM010000222.1 GCA_027297025.1 Bacteroidota bacterium
ACTGTTCCATTCCACAAGTCCAGTTAAAATATGGTACAATTGATTGGCCAACAGGGCCAGAATAATGTAAGCCAGGGCGGCCCTCCAGACATTTCTACGATTCAATTCGGTCAAAAAAGAGGAAGGAGGAGTTTCACTGGCCTTCGGTCTTGCCGTTGCGGCGATCTCTGAGGATACCTTAACCTCGTAGACTTTGACCGGTTCATCAACATTTTTGAGGGTTTCTTCGCTCACGAAGGTGCTATCGATCCCTTCTTTGTTTTTAATATTCTTATGTACCGCCTCCGACACCAGGATACCATCTATTGGCGCCATGGCCTCGAGCCTGGAAGCGATATTGACCCCATCACCGAATATGTCCCCATCTTCAAAGATCACTTCACCCACATGGATTCCGATGCGGAGTGATAGATCCGATTCGTTTTCACATGCGTTTTGAATGCCTCCTGCGCAAATGACCGCATCAGATACCGTGGAGAAGCTGGCCAGAATGCCATCGCCCATTTCTTTTAGTAGTTTGCCACTGAATTGCTCAATGAGTGGTTTTTGCAAGCGGCGGTTCTTCTTGAGCAAAGCCATTGCTTTCCCCTCGTCTTTACCCATGAGGGCGGTGTACCCGACGATGTCGGTAAACATTATTGCAGCTAGCTGGCGAGAGGACATTTGTTAATTACGAATTACGAATTTCAAATTACGAAATGAATCAGAATTATATTCGTAATACGTACATCATAATTTGAAATTAACTTATGAAATACGCCATTAAGTTTTTTCTACCCAAGTCCAGTCTCAAAAAATGTTTAAAAATTATTTAACTATTTTAGCCGCTCACTAAAAGACATGCTGATAATGAAGCACCATTTTTTGTACTTGTTACTGACTCTAACCCAAACCAATGTCCTGTTTTCACAGGAAGAAGATACTTTGCGGATGGATTTCGAAGCTTATAATCCGGTATCAACCCTGGTTGTACCTGAAAATTTAGTGACCAGGGCTAAGTATCCATTTATTGATGTACACAACCACCAGAGGTCCATGCTGGACAATGATTTATCAGGACTCGTAGCCTCCATGGATAGTCTGAACCTGGCAGTGATGGTAAACTTGAGTGGGAGAGGCTATGACCGGAAAAAGAGGGACATCAAAGGAATGGACTATTTTGATAGCGTTGCCCAAAATATCAAAACCACCTTTCCCAACCGGTTTATTCTTTTCACCAATGTTTCTTTTAAGGAATTTGGTCAACAAGGCTGGATCGAAGAAGCCTTGAATCAACTGGAAGGCGATGTTGACAATGGGGCCAATGGCCTGAAAATATACAAAAGCCTGGGTATGCGGTACAAGGATAATAATGAAAAACGGGTCCCGGTGGATGATTCACGTCTTGATCCGATTTGGGCCAAATGCGCAGAACTTGGCATTCCGGTGCTGATCCATTCTGCTGATCCCAAACCCTTCTGGGATACCCACGATGAAAATAATGAACGTTGGTTGGAATTGAAAGTGAGACCCCGCAGAAAAAGAAGTGACACTGATCCCGTACCCTGGCAGCAAATCATCCAGGAACAGCATAACCTATTCAAGAAAAATCCTAAAACCATATTTATTAATGCTCATATGGGTTGGATGGCCAATGATTTGAACCGAGTGTCAAAACACCTGGATGACAATCCGAATGTCTATGTGGAGATAGGGGCCATCATTGCAGAACTGGGAAGGCAACCCCGGGCCGCCAGGAAGTTTTTTGAAAAATATCAGGACCGGATCATGTTTGGGAAAGATTCCTGGAAACCCAAAGAGTATCATACTTATTTTCGGATTTTGGAGACCGAAGATGAATATTTTCCCTATTACAAGAAATACCATGCGTTCTGGCGCATGTACGGATTGGGGTTAAGCGATGAGATCCTGAAGAAAGTCTATTATAAAAATGCCCTGAAAGTTGTCCCCAATATCGATGCAAGTTTATTTCCTGACTAAATCTGGTTAACCATCCATTCAATTACGAAAAAAACAGGAAGCTTTAATTTTTGAATCGGGTAAATTGCCAGTATGAATTTCCTTCCTGATCTGATCCTGGATCTTTGGTCCGGACTTCTGCTGCTGGGCTCCCTCCACGGCTGGTTTTTATGCCTGGTTCTGATCCTCACCTTTCGCGGATACAATACCCCAAGAGTAATACTGGCGTCACTGATTTTTGTCCTATCATATTACTTGTTCAATTCATTTCTTTGGCGGGCGGGATTAATTGTCCATTTTCCTCACCTGTTGGCAACAGCTACTCCTGTGTTGTTTCTGGCAGGGCCTTTATACTACTGGTTCTTTAACAGCACATTAGCTCAAAAAAACAAAATTAGCTGGATCCATTTTGCCCCTGCTTTCATCTGCCTTTTAACTATTATTCCCTTTTATGCCAAGGGCTTAGCCTTCAAGTTGGAATATATTCATTCCAAAGATCTTTCAGTTGTGAGTTTACCTCCAACCAGGGCAATTTATTATGGATTTCTCTACTTGCAGCTTTTTTTCTACTGGGTCCTTTCCCTCCGGCTTTTGAATCAGCCATTGATAGACCCGGATGGCAGAAAAACAAAAAGGTTTAAAAGCGTCAGGAATTGGTTGAACGGATTCCATTATGCTTTCGGGATCTTCATGGTGATATATCTTGGATCCTATTTGATTCTTACTTTAACCCAATTTAATTACGGGGAAATCCTTTATGTGACTCAACTCTCTTTGGCATTACTGGTTCATGCCATAGGATATTTTACCCTTAAAGAATCCACCTTATTCCGGGATTATCACCCAAAAAAATTGGAGGTGAAGAAATCAGGTAATGAGCAGGAGATCAAGCAAAAAATTCTGGATCTGATGACCAGGGAAAAACCGTTTTTGAATCAGGATTTAACCTTACCGGAATTCTCCCGGATGTTGTTTTTAAGCCCTGTGATAGTGTCAAGGGTTATAAACCAGGAATTCCAATCTAATTTTTCTGATTTCGTCAATAAATACAGAGTTGAAGAGGCCAAGAAACTACTAATGGACCAGAGATATAATCACTATAAAGTAGAAGCAATTGGTCAGGAGGTAGGATTCAAGAATAAAGTCAATTTTAACCGGGTTTTCAAAAAATGCACCGGTATGTCTCCTTCCAAATTAAAATATTCTTGAGCCTTACAAGTAACAATTTGCTAAATCTTTCCCTGAACTCACTCAATCACTCGCCCTTACCGAACGAAACCACCGTACTTTATAGCTAGGTCAATTAATATCATTATGAAACCACCTGTAATAGCTGCTTTTTTTTTCTGGATGATACCTCTCCCATTATCAGCCCAGTTTGTAATCGATTCTATCCGGCAAGTGACCAAAGTACACGATCGGTATCCCAATTGGTCTCCCGATGGCTCCAGGATAGCATTCATGTCCAATCGAAACGATAATAATTATGAGATCTATGTTATTGATCCGGATGGAAGCAATCTGGTCCGTCTTACCTTTGATCCCGGATTGGATGAGACCCCGGTATGGTCACCTGATGGCAACAAGATCGCTTTTGCTTCAGACCGGAAGGGAAACCTGGAAGTGTATCTTATGGGTCTTGACGGATCCGGGAAAATAAATCTCACCAACCATCCTGCAAACGACGATCATCCCAAGTTTTCCACCGATGGATCCATGATCATTTTTAATTCGGACAGGGATAGGATGGAAGATCCTACCAACTATGAGATTTATGAAATGAAGGCTGACGGTACAAGTGTGACCAGGAAAACCAATTACTTTGAATGGGATACCTATCCTTCGTTTTCCCCGGATGGAAGACAAATTCTATGGAGAAAAATTTTAGAGGATGACAGTACTCCAAATGGATTGAATTCCGAAATATTCGTTATGGACCGGGATGGGAGCAGGGAGCGGAATTTAACTAATTATCCAGCATTTGACGGATACCCAGCCTGGTCACCGGATGGAACTCATATTGTCTTTGTCTCCAACCGGCAGGGTGGAGAAAAGATTTATACCATGAAAGGGGATGGATCCAAGCTAAGTCAGGTAACCTACCCTGCGCCCGGAGAAGATGATGTGCGCCCTATTTTTCATCCGGGAGGTAACAAACTGGTTTTTAATCGGATTTCAAGTGGAGGGACTGTTATCATGATAGCAGAATTAAATCCAATCTCCAGTCCAATTATTTTCACTCCTCTCTATAATATGGAAATAGCTCAAGATGATGGCTCCTCCAGGGGAGTAGCCTGGGGGGATTATAACAATGATGGATTCCCTGATCTGGTAGTGGCTAATGATATGAATCAGACCGAATTCCTCTACCAGAATGATGGCAGAAGTAGTTTTAATCAAATTACGGAAGGAGACATCGTGGAAGCAGGAGCGTGGAGTGAAAGCGTTCAGTGGATTGATTATGATGGTGACCATGATCTGGACTTATTTATGACCACCCAGTGGGGAAATCCCAACGTTTTATTTGAAAACCAGGCCGGGAATGGATTAAGAAAAGTGCAAGCTGGAGATTTAACTGCTCAACCTACCAGTTCAACCGCCTCTTGCTGGTGTGATTTTGATAACGATGGAGATCTTGATGTCTATATAGTTGAAAGAGATGGGGCAAACGATGCATTATTCCAAAATGATGGTAAGGGGAAATTTTTCAAAATTGAAGGATTTCCATATGGGGGAGGAGATGGCAGAGCTTGTATTTGGGGAGATACCAATGGGGATGGTTTTCAGGATCTTTTTGTTATAAATTTTCTGGATAAAACCGGGGAGGAGGAGAAAAAAGCAAAGAACTTCTATTATCTCAATAAGGGAAGCGGTGTTTTCAGCCGGGTAGTGGAAGGTGAATTTGTCAATGAATTAGCCGCCAGTTATGGTGTTTCTTTAGCCGATTACGATGAGGATGGTGATTTGGATATATTTGTCACCAATGTATCGAGAAGCGATCTGAATAGCTTATATCAAAACGATGGGAAAGGGCATTATACCAAAATAATCCGGTCTGAATTGGTCCAGAATTCCGGAAGGCCATCCAAAGGCCAAACCTGGGGAGATTATGACAATGATGGTGATCTGGACCTTTTCGTGGCAAATGGAACGGAGGGCACTTCCCCCGATATGGTTAAAAACTTTCTTTACCTCAATTCGGGTGATGGGAATTTCAGCAAGGTTGAATTTGGAGCCATTGTAGAGACTCCTAATATATCGGCCGGAACAGCCTGGGCTGATTATGACCGGGATGGAGATTTAGATATATATATCGGAAACTGGGGCAACAACGATGAAAATAATGCTTTTTACCGAAATGATACTTACGGAAATAACTGGATAGTATTGGAATTAACCGGTACTGAATCTAATTCCATGGGAATTGGAACTCGAGTCCGGGTCAAAGCCATGATCGAGGGACTTTCCAAATGGCAGACTAGATGGATGATAAATAATACCGGGTACGGTAGCCAGAATGAACCGGTAATTCATTTCGGATTAGGAAAAGCCCCTGTTGTGGAAGAACTTGAGATATACTGGCCTTCAGGACAAAAAGATACTTATACTCAGATCAAAACCAACCAATATTACCGGACCCTGGAAG
>JAPUIM010000223.1 GCA_027297025.1 Bacteroidota bacterium
ATAGTTGAGATGGCTAGTATTTCCACCTCCTGGTTTTTTAATGAATTGTGGTAAGTTTTTAACAGTTCGGGAGTGACCTTTTTACAATGACCACAATCAGGATCGTAAAAGAACAATACCGTGTAATTGGCAGCTACATTATAGAGTGAAGCCGGTTGCAATAAGGTGTCAAGCAGTTGCATAGCTGGCGCCTGATTTCCGATTAGATTGGGTTTTAATTCCCGTACCCGGTCCTCGATCTTTTTTGAGACCTCATCGTCTACCCAATCGGCACGACCGGTCAAATAATATTTTTCGGCTAAATAAACAAACACTGCGTCCATACCCATGATTTTTGAGGTCTCGAATTTGTTGGTCAGAGATACCACCAGGTACCTGAACACTATGGAATTGTAGCGGGATTTTTCTATTATAAATTCGGCTGCTCTGGCCAGGGAGTCTGGATGTGGAAAGGTAAGTTTATCCAGGTATTCTGTGACCCTGGAATGAAAAACCGGGGTCCTCAAAAATGCATCATTGGAAAAATCAAGATGATCGAAAAAATGGTCTTTGTAATATTTATAGGATTTGGCTCGATAGTCAGGATCATTTGTATCTGCCAATTCATCGGGTATTTGAGGTTTCCTGGTCAGACTGATCAATTCTGCTACGAAGGTATCAGGATTGTTGTTGATGATATCCAATTGAGCTTTGGCGGTATTTTTATTGACTTCGGCAATGTCATTTCGAATGGAAGTTGAATCTTTGAGATCGGGATTTTCCAACTCTTTTCTCAGGTCTAAGATCTTTTTTTGATGCTCAGCCATTAACTGTTGGAACTGACTGAAAAGCTCATTTTCCCTGGAACCCGCTGTTTGCATACTGTTTATAAAATGGGTGGTATCGGTAGTCACCTCAAAATATTGTTGGTTTTCTGCTATGACAAGTTCAAAATATATTTTAGGGGAATAGATAAAATAAACCCCTGGAGCAAGGTTTTTATCTCCCTTAAAACTATAAATACCGGGAGAAATTAAGGAGCTGGTATCCGCTACATACTTCTGATTGCCGAAATGGTAACCCAGCAGGACAGCAGTATCCTGGGCATTGGTAATATTTACCTGAATGTCATATCCTGCCTTTTGCGCCCAGGTTGATAGATGAAAACAGATTAGGCTAAAAATGATTAACCAGCAATTAATAGTTTTTTTCATAGTAGAAATCGGCCAAACCTAAATATTTCAATAAATTACTTCAAAAAAATATAGATAAAACCGGTTAGCCAAAGAAAAATCCAAGTTCCGATGTTAAAACGAATTATTAAAGGCTTCAGTTTATTAATGATGTTTTCTGTTGAAAAATTTAGGCTGCCAGGTTTAGGTTTCAACTATCTACATTGGGTTTTGATTATTCTATTAAGCACTCCCTACCAGGGCTGGGCAGAGGTAATAAGATTGGAAATAAAATCCAGACAGCCGGTTTTGGGTGAAAAAAGTTATGGATCGGCAGGAGGCTATGAAATCATACGTGGTCAGATATTTTTTGAATTCGATCCCGGAAATAAGAGGAATTATAAAATTACCGATATCCAATTAGCTCCGGTGAATGAAAGAGGTAAAGTTGAGGCAAATGGCAACATCATTATTCTCAAACCCATAGACCCCACCAAATCCAGTGGAATAACCTTGGTGGAAGTAAGTAATCGCGGGGGTAAATTCTCTCCCCGTTATTTCAACCGGGCGGGCAATGGCGAATTAAATCCATTGGATCTCCAAAGCTTTGGAGATGGATTATTAATGTATTTGGGCGTGACTGTAGTCTGGGTGGGCTGGCAATTTGATATACCTGAAGAAAATGACAGGCTCAGATTGAACGTGCCAGTAGCACGAAATAAGGATGGCAGTTCCATAACCGGCCTGGTGCGCAGTGATTGGGTTATTAAGGAAACCACTCAGACCTTGTCCATCGGGCATCGGCAGCAAATTGGGTATCCGGTATCTGTATTTGACGATCCGGTCAATATATTGACCGTCAGGGATGAAAGAGAAGGGCAGCGCAGAATCATTCCCACCACGGAATGGCGATTTGCCAGGCTGTCGGAGGGTGAAATAATTGACGATTCCTTGCATATTTATATGGAATCCGGATTTGAGGCAGGAAAGATTTATGAATTGGTATATCGCTCCCAGGACCCACCGGTGGTGGGGCTTGGTTTAGGAGTTATGCGCGATGTCATCTCCTACGCTAAATACCATGATAGTCCTATTTTTTCTGCTAAATATGGGATTGCAGCAGGGGTTTCACAAACCGGAAGGTTCTTAAGACTATTTCTATACCAGGGATTTAATGAGGATGAACAAGGCAGAAAAGCCTATGATGGTTGTATGATCATTACTGCGGGAGCGGGCAGGGGTAGTTTCAACCATCGCTTTGCTCAACCATCACGGGATGCACACCGTTTTTCTGCTTTTTTCTATCCCACCGATCTTTTCCCTTTTACCGGACGGGAGGTAAAGGATCCTGAAACTGAGATCAGTGATGGTCTATTGGCAAACATCAACCCCGACCTGCTGCCCAAGATCTTTTATATCAACACTGGTTACGAATATTGGGGCCGTGCCGCCTCTCTCATTCATATTGATCCCCAAGGCAAAAAGGATGTAGATCCTATGGACAACGAACGGATCTATCATTTGGCCAGCGGCCAACATTTTGTGGAGCGGTTTCCACCCCAGATTAGTACAAAGATTGGCGCTACCAGTAACTACCGGGGGAACCACCTGGACTTTAGTGTGAATTATAGGGCTTTGCTGCAAAAACTTATACGATGGGTTTCAGAAGACAAAAGCCCTCCGGAGAGTGCCTATCCTACTATAAAAAAGGGCAATCTGGTGCGCATTGATGAACTAGATCTTCCTCCTATTCCGGATCTGAGAAAACCATCGGTAATCCACCTGGCTTACCGGGTTGACTACGGTCCTCAGTGGAACCAGGGTATTATTGATTTTCAACCACCGGTAATGGGAGAAGCATTTGTTCCTCTGGTTTCGCAGGTAGATGAATATGGTAATGAAATAGGAGGGATCCGAAATGTGGAAATTGTGGTGCCTTTAGCCACCTACACCCCCTGGAATTTGAGGACCGGTCTACCCGGTAATCAAATGGAATTGACTGATTTTCGGGGCACTTTTATTCCTTTTCCCAAAAATGAAATTCAAAAACAAAATTTCTCCGATAGCCGGCCAGCTGTCAACCAATTGTATGGTTCAAAGAGTGAATACCTGCAAAAAGTCAAATCAGCTACTGAATCATTGATCCAGCAGGGTTTTGTACTGGAACGAGACCGGGGTTACCTGCAAGATAAAGCCATCCGATACTGGGACTGGGTGATGGCTCAATAAGGTGGGTTGTGATTGTGAGTTGATGCGTCACTGCCTACCCCACGGTAGGCAGGCGAGCCTGAAGGGCGTGACAGTCCCCATATACTCATCGTCACTGCGAGCCCACAGGGCGTGGCAGTCTCCCTTTTAAGCGGTTAGTTTGGATCTCCAATCAATTGTTCAAAGCTAATAGGATGCCCGGACTCAGAAATTCCCTCTACACGGACTCTCAATTTTTTGGCTTTATCTGAATTATAAAATGAAGCAGTAGTATTACCAGATGCGTCCAGTTTAATATCCGGGTCCCAAAATACTGTTGTCTTTCTGTTTTCTATAATTGACCAACTTTTTGAACTTTCATAATTAGGGGAGTAGAATTCTCTGACTACCTGACCTTGGGTCAATAAAAGTAAATCCAGAGCTCTTAGCGTGCTTTTCTCCTGATCCTTGAAATAAAATAACGGATTCTCAATGGTACCCTTGAGCTCTGATGTTAGTAATAAATTCGCATAAATATCCGCACCTGCCGGACTTTGTTCATCGATATAGGAATCAACAACTGAAATGGAAAGATTCGCTTTCGCCGGAGATCCGTCCGGTTGTGTAATATTCAATTTAAGGTCTACTTTTTGCCTTGGTTTCAATGGTTTCAGCTGGGAAGTTATTGCAACATTGTAATCTTGATGGTGATTGATGAAAACCAGCCTTTCACACCGTGGTATTCCAATTTGATCGAACAGGGTCAATTGCATGATCCCAGAGGGAAATTTGGATTTGGGAATTTCCACAATTGCCACTCCATCCTCAATTTTACCCCTGTGAGAATATGAGGATTGACCCCGGGATTTCCCAATCAAATAATAATTCTGCCCCCAGTGGTCAGGTGAAGACCTGATTACTATTTTAATTACATTGGACAGCAGGGGATTTACTTTTAAAATAAAACCATTTTCTTGAATTGCCGGTAGAGGAAATTTCATTTCCGAGGTATCCGTCTCCACTAAGGCAAAATACTGGTTATTCGAGCCTGGTTTAAAATATACAGCTCCCATCCCATGGTGGAAGCTTTTAAATTTAGTAACCACATTTTGATGTTTATCCACAATCTTACCTTGAATATCCAATCCCCTTCCATTTTCATCGGTTGCCTTAAATGCCAATTGGCCAATAATATCAGCCACCAGATAGCCACCTTCGGGAAAAAATTGAAGATCAATTTTCGTATGCCTGTTTCCGTGGTTTAACTTGGTTTTCTCCGGTCTCAATTCCGGATTGTATATTATGATGGTTGTGGTAAAAAAACGGTCTTTATCAAAATTCTGCATCCAATTGGTATTAGACCTCAAAATATAGTTTCCCGAGGATAAGGAATGGGGAATAAGGATATCCCCATAACCAACACCTTTTTCCATAGCTGTATAAAATTTCTTGATCAAAACACCCATGGGACTAATCAGTTCCACATTTAAAGTGCCACTTCTATGGTCCAACTGATGGAATACTTGATCTACCAGATAAGCTTTGAACCGTATGTTCTCACCTGAAGTGTAAAATGATTTATCAAGATGCAAATATACTTTTTGGTCTAAATGTTTATTCAATTCATCCATTTGGCTGATGAGGTTTTTGAGGACCTTATCATTGGTTATTCCTGTTTGCTCTAGCGAAAGAGTCTTTCTTTGATTGAGGTAGATAGATCCAAAAGCTTTTTCCAACTCAAAAGCTTCAATCACCTCTTTTTCTACCGGAGTCCGTTTAACAATCGGATTCTCATCCCAAAAATCTTTGTTATATCCTAACCTATCCAATTTCTCAGCGTCCCCTCTTCTCCCGGTTAATCTACCACCCAATCTTTTAGGTTTTGTAGGTTGGTAATATTGATAAAAAGATAAGAGGGCAGAGGTGGATATTTTTTGCTTTTGATCATTGGGAAAGCGATAATCAAATTCCTGCTGGATCTGGATATAATCAAGCCGTAAAGATTTCTGTACGGGTAAGAAAGCCAGCTCAAATGTAACCTCATAATTCTCCCAGTTTTCCTTGCCGGTTATTTGGATCATCTTGAAATCGTCATGAATTATTTTCCCCTTGATCTTTAAGATTTCGTAATTGTCGATATCGATAAAAACCTCACCCCATAATGCTGGTTTTTGTATTTCAGGCCAGGGAACGAATTGAATAACAGCTACTTCGCGATCTTCGATAGTGATCCGTTTATGTACCTGTAAAAAATAATATTTGTCCACTTCCGGGTGGATGGGCATGATGTAATAATCAGTAGGTGGCTGATAAGTGGTAAAAAGTTTTGAAAGTAGTGTGAAGTTTTTGTTGTAAACATAATTTTGATTAGTGCCACCTTTTTTTAACGCATAACGACCTTCCTGTACGGCCCATTCCAATATTCCTTGGTTGGAATATTTTGTATCGTAGAAGATCTCATACAATTCGAAGAAAGAGGAATCGTTCCTGGTTTTTTGCCGATAAATGGCTTTTCCATAACCCTGATCTTTGGCTTGATAGCGAGTTTTAGTATAGGCTTTTCTTAAAAGTTCAGAGGCCCAAGGGTCACTTTTTTCACTACCAATGATCACCTCCCTCAAGATATCGACCTTTGGAATCAGGGCTACAATTAATTCTTCAGGCCCATTTACAACAACATTTTTTTTATGGTAGTTGAGGTGTGAAATAATTAATGTGCGTGGCAGGGTATCGAGCTTAATTAAAAATTCTCCCAATTCATTGGTTGAAGTGACTCTATAAGTGTGTTGTATTAGAATATTGGTGTATGGGATGGGTTCCTGAGTTTTGGAATCGACCACTTTACCCTCGATAGAGTATTGGGCAAAGCCGCTAGTGCAACTCAAAAAATACCCAAGAACTAAAAGATGTTTTAGATCAACCATTCATGGGAAGGCTTCGTTCCTTATATACAATAACACTAAATATACAATAACACTGACTAGTTAAAATTACAAATTTCGATTATGAATTTTCGGCCGGTTCAGGGTATTCTTCTACTGGTGTTTTGTTTAACTCCGTTCACCATTTTGGCTCAATCAGTTAAAATAGGCTTCCGGCTCAAGGCGGACACGGTTGAAGTTGCGGAATACCAGTTTTCTGATCTGGGCGGCAGCC
>JAPUIM010000224.1 GCA_027297025.1 Bacteroidota bacterium
ATCTCCAGTAGTAGTGGCCCTGATACGATCCAGTTTGTACCAGTTTCGTTCAAATTCAGTGCGATAAGCGGTGGTGGTGATATCCACAAATGCAATCGGACGAATCACATGGGTGAGTGAAAATTGGTTTTGTTGGGTGACTATTTGGTCCAGTTGGGATGCTGCATACCGCCTATAGGGATTACGGCTGAAATCCTGATCGGTCAAACCCAAATAGGTTTCATCGGAGCTTTCATTTGTCTGTCCGATCTTAAAAGTCAGGGATTGATAAATAGGGGCTTTGGCGTTGGTATTAATCCTGATTTTCACCAGATAATCTTTTTTATCAAAACCTGTATTTCCACCTCCATCCAAATCCTTGAAACCATCAGAGTTGCTTTGGTAGGTTTCTACCAGAAAACCCACATTTTTATAAGAATTGCCTACATTGGCGTGTATAGTGTGTGTGTCAAAACTTCCTGCAAACAAGTTGATCCTACCAGAAAATTCGGAAGGGATCAGGTTAGATATTAAATTGATGGCACCACCGGTGGTATACGGACCATACTTTATCTGGCTTGCACCTTTCAATACTTCTACTGCATGCATCCTTCCTGCTGTGGGAAAATGGTAGGCAGCAGGAGCTGCATAAGGAGCAGGGGCCGCAAGTATACCATCTTCCATTATTGTTATTTTGGAACTCCGCTCCACTCCCGTTCCTCTCATCCCTATATTGGGTCTCAGTCCAAATCCATCCTCCTCCTGCACATTGATACCAGGCACCGAACGTAGTGTGCGATTGATATCATTGTAGTTAAACTGTTGCAACTCTTTGGGTGAAATATAATAAGCAGATCCCGGAATATCTTGTATCCCTCCTTTTCCTCCGGTTAGGGTTACCCTTTCCACTACTACACCAGGGAGATTGATTACGGATTCTTCCAAGCTTAAATTGAGATTTGCTATTTCCCCACTTACAACTTTCACCGTTTGGATAAAGGTTTTGTATCCCACGTTACTTACAACTACGGTATGGATGCCCGCAGGCACACCATCCAATTGGAACTGGCCCTGTCCACTGGTTGTTGAGCCAATTCTGGTTCCTTTTATGTATACATGCACTTGATTTAGGGTAATTCCGGATCTAGAATCATTAACGGTTCCTTGGATTATCCCGGATTGGGCGTTAAGGTTAAAAATACTAGCCACACTTAGCATTATCCCTAAAAAATACCTCTTTATCAATTTGTTTTAATTTAGACTAATTTTAAATAACAATGCAAATGTAGCATTACAACCGCATCCAAGTCAATACCCTGATTAAGGCATTTTGGAAATGACAATTTTAGGTAGGTGACTACCTAAAATTAGGTAGATGGGCAAGGAAAGTGAGGCTTAGAGTAGACTGTCGAATTTTTTTGGAAACTTCTGAAACCAAATTAAGAAGTTCGAACTAGACCAGTATTAATGGCATAGAGGATCAATTCAGAAGCGGAATTTACATTCAACTTCCTCATCACATTCTTTCGATGGGTGTATACGGTATGAGTACTTAAACACAATTCTTCTGCAATATCCTTGGTGGAGTGCCCTTCAGTGATCAAGCCCACAATTTCTAGTTCCCGTACGGTGAGTTCGGTAGGCGCACAGTCATCATCCTCCTTCGACAGGTGCTTGGCTAAAATAATATCCAGGATTTTGTTACAAAAAAATTTTTCGTTTTTGGCGGTGGCAACAATAGCATTCATGATCTCCTCTTCGCTGCATTCTTTGGTGAGGAAACTGTTTATACCATATTCAATTACCTTAAAAATATTGTTCTTATCATCATCGGAAGATATAATTAACAGTTTGGATGAAGGAGAAATAGTTTTTATTTCCTTAATATCCTCCAAGTTGAAATGATGGGAGTTTTTATAATCCATCAAAACCACATCCGGCTGTAGATCATGGACTTTTTTTAATAGTTCTTCGGTATTGCTGGACTCGCCCACAATTTTTATGTGCTTATTCCTGGCCAGCAAACTTTTAAGTCCTAAGCGAATCAGATATTGGGAATCTGCCAGAAGTAACCGGATACTTTGCATTGAATATTTATTTAGACTATTTCTAAATAATGCTCAAATATAATGCCTTATCACCTAGTAAACAAGCTAGCAAATGGTTTAGTATATCTGTACGGATCTTTAATCGTGGTATTAATTTCATTTTTTTAGAGGTTCAAATCATGGAATGAAAAATGAAGCCCAGCGGTAATCTGGTAACTTAAGAAATAGGGAATAGGCGATGACGAGATCCTATAACCAATGAGTTTTCAATCATCTGAAATCAACCAGTTCATGGCTTGGTCTTTACTCATAAAATACTTCACTTTAAAACCTTCGTACAATTCTTCTTCATTATTATCTCCCTCGAACTGGGGATACACCTCCTTAGGTACTATGATGGCGTATTTTTTTACACCCATTTCAATAATATCCGCCATGAAAAAACGACCTATCCAGCGTTGCGTCTTTTGAGTGGCCTTGTATTTAAAGCGAGAGGTGTCTGCAATAATATTTTTTGTGTGGTGCTCCTCAACCTGTTGTAATATTTGCTCCATCTCAGTTTTTAATTCCTCTTCAGAAAGATCGGATGAACTTTCTTTCCACTCGGTATAGAGCATGTCCATTCCCTCCAGGCAATGAATGGTGGAATAATCACTGTTGTATACTATCATATAAGATCATCAATTTTTTTCGCTAAAATAAGAAAATAATACCCACCTATACAATGCCATAAAACTAATTATTGCCAGAGTATTCATCTGGAATTACTAAATTCGTATTCGCAAAATTTCAATCCTAATTGATCCTGATCATGGATGACAATCTAAATCAACCTGGTAATATCAGTGTGTC
>JAPUIM010000225.1 GCA_027297025.1 Bacteroidota bacterium
TTTTGTTAAAGTTGCTGATGCTACCATTGCTCAGGGAATCATGTAGTACCAACATATTCCTACAAGTATCTTTCCCACCCAAATTTCATTTGATCCTATATGTTCCTCTTGATCATTAATTGACCAATTACCTCTTAACAGAAATCTCCTACTCTGAAATAGTAATTATTAAATAATATTTTGAACTAATCGGTTACTTATTTCTTAAACCAGGTATATACATTTATAAAATATGAAAATATAAGGAAAAAATAATATATATCCAATATAAATTATTAATCAACTAGCTATGAAAATTTACAATCCACAAAACTCGGCAAAAGACGCTGAAGAAGAGACTGGCGACACTTTTGGACATGAAGGTCCGGGAGATACCAACCACTTAAAGGAAACTACCAGCAAACAATTAAAGGAAAAGATACTTCGACTACAAAAATCCAATGAAGGGCTTAAACGTTTTGTTTATAGGGCAGCTCACGACCTTAAAGCGCCCTTGGCCTCATTGAGGGGTTTGATCAATATCGCCAAAATAGAAAATAGAAACACTCCCATGTCTGAATATCTTCACTTGATGGAAAAAAGTGTGGTTAAACTCGGTGATTTCATCCATGATTTGGTTGAGTATTCCAAAAACGAATTTGCAGAGGTAAAATCCAGTGTCGTTGATTTTGAATCACTGGTGAACAAAGTTTGGGGAAATCATGGTTACATGGATGGAGTGGACAAAATCGAAAAGATCCTGACCATCCACAGCAAGGTCCCCTTTTATACCGATCCAGGCAGGTTGGAAATCATTTTCGGTAACATGATTTCCAATGCCATTAAGTACCACGATCTTACCAAAAAAAATCCTCGAATTAGGATCCATATTAAAGTGTATGCTGACAAAGCAGTGATCAAATTTCTTGATAATGGAAAGGGTATCGATCCTACTATCATCGATAAAATATTTGACCAATTCTTTAAAAGTGAGGATAATAATCACAGCTCAGGTTTGGGTTTATTTATTGTCAAAGAGGCAGTGAATAAATTGAGGGGTGAGGTGACGGTGAAATCGACCCAAAAAGAGAAGACTGAATTTACTGTAGTACTTCCCAATCAACTTCCCGCCTCTAATTAAGTTGTAATCGGTCTTCGCTCAAACTTGTTAGATCAACCCACTCCTTATTACCTTGCCTACTAGTCACAAAGGACTAGGCAAAAGTTTCCATTTACAAAGTTTTGTTTATCCACGCGGGCGTCCAATCTTCCCTCTAACAGCTCATTCTCCAGGTCGATCTCCAGAATTTCAATAGCCCCTTGACTAGCGATGTAAATTTGGTTTTCGGCTGCTACAAAAAATGTTACCGTTTGAGTAATTCCTGGATTTTGCAGCCCCACTTTTAATTCATATAGTCCCACTTGTTTTGGTACTTCAAAAAAGATCTTTGAGGTATTGGGTAATGATAATTGGCAGGTATCAACTACCGCCACCCCCACCATCTCCATGGAGAGGAAATCATTGTTAGTCGTAAAATCCTGGGCTTTACCTGCCACCAGACCCCATTCAATTCCACCTATTTGCCCTTGCAGATTTTGATTTATAAATTCAAAGGTAATATCGTTTTCATCATCACCGCAGGTAGATAAGATCCCTACGGAAAATATTAAAATGAGGTATTTAATTTTCACCCTATTTGAACAATTATTAATGGAATCTGATCCCATTAATCCTTTATTAAAGAAGTAAAAATACTTGTATTATTGTGCAATAGCGGTAAAATCCATTGAAAACATTTGCCCAACACATCACCAATTTTTATCTGAATATTGACCGGGTTCCCGCTGTCCCACCAGGGGTCGAGGTATTGGACCCGTATAATTCGGAGGAGGTAAGGACAATTGTTAGGGAGTTCTATTTTAAATATTATAACGACCGTGAACCCAGAATTTTTCTAATTGGAATTAATCCTGGTCGTCATGGCGCCGGGGTTACCGGTATTGGTTTTACCGATCCCATTCGTTTGGACCATGCATGTCATATTCCCAATGGCTTTGATCCCCGACCTGAACTGTCCTCTAAATTCATTTATCAGCTGATTGAAGCCTGGGGAGGGGTAAAAGCTTTTTACCGGAAATTTTACTTTTCATCGGTTTCTCCTTTAGGATTTACCCAGGATGGCAAGAATTTAAATTATTACGATACCCCCGGACTGCAAAATGGATGGGACTCATTTATGATTAAAAGTTTAAAAACTCAACTGGCCGCGGGTGGTTCCAAAAACATCGCTTTCGTTTTGGGTCGTGGCAAGAACTATCAATACTTAAATCAAATGAATGAAAAACATGGATTGGTTAAAACTTTGTGGCCATTGCCCCATCCCCGCTGGGTGATGCAGTACCGCCTGAAAAAACTGGATATATATATTCAAGAGTACATCACCAAACTTCATCAGGCACTGGAGAAAATAAGTCACTAAGGTTTTAATAAACAGATTTATACAACCTGTTGTCGATCACCTCGGTTTTCTCTTTGATCTTACCGGCTATATCAAACTTTAATTTGGCCTCGTTCTGTTCCTGTATGAGGTTTACTTTGAAAATATCCTTTCCTTTTTCCCGCCGGTCCTGGAACTCCATCTTTACAATGGTGTATTTGGGGTAATGTTCTTCGATGTATTTGATTACTTCGGAAGGAAGTTCATCCCTTTCCAGGCGTTTTTCAGTACTGTGCCATTCACCGTTGTCCAGGTATTTCACTTGAATTTTACGCCCATCCTGTATAAAGGCCGCTTCAAATTTGCCTTTTTTGGTTTTTTTCCACTTAGGCTGTTGGGCTTCCGGAAAAGTAGCATTAAAGTGATTCTGTACCTTTTGGGGGATATCTGCATAGGTCAATTCCTGACCATTGGCTACAAAAGTCAATAACATGAAGGAATAACCTAATACAGATAATAATAAAAACCGCAGCATATGGAAAATCTCTTATTAATCAAACGAAAAGCAATAAATCAAGGTTCGATTAGACGGATTACAAAGGGAATGTAAGACAAACTTTGGGTTGACTCAAATGGAGAGGTACCATTGTTGAACGAAATTATTTCTTAACTTTCTTCCTGTTTACACCTAACAGTAATACCTATTGGTTAAAAAACAGCTATCCATGTTGGCATTATTGGCTAAAAGTGACCATCATTTAGCCGATGAGGAACGACAATTGATTATTCATTTGGGGGAGGCGCACGGCTTCAGTATATCGGAAATTGAAAAAATTATTGAGGAACCGGGCTCCATACAAGATATCCATCACATGAACGAAGATCAAAAGTTCGAGTGTTTGTACAGTTTAGTACAGCTAATGAAAATTGATGATAAAGTATATAATGAAGAGATCCATTATTGCCAGGAACTAGTAACCAAGCTTGGATATCAATTGCAGGCAATTATGGAAATATACCCCTTTGTTTATAAAAACCTGCGCATCCCTGAGGAGCAAAGGCGGCTAAAAAAAAGGGTAAGGCCATTTTTGAACCGTGGGGATTAGGGGATAATCCCGTTGCCCATGAACCATGCCATATTCGGTGCACAAGGACCACCAAGTGTTCCTTTCCAAGATCCAGTTAAATTGAGTTATACCTCTTCTATAAAGGACAACACATGTTCTATCAATTCATTGTCTCTTAATATCCTTTTATGCCCTAGTTTTTCAGTTACCAAATAACGCGCCTGGGGAAGCTTAGGTTGTAATGCTTCCATGTGTAAAATAGGGGCTTCTTTGTCATGTTTGTCATGGACCACTAATGTGGGAATATGACAATCTTCAGCGGTCGATATTGAGCACAAGCTCTCAAAATTACTTCCAAATTGGTGTATTATGGTGTTTCTGATATAGTTACCCACTGCAGCAGAAGCATTGATACGGGTTAAAAATGACTGCATCAAACCCTCGGGCTGTGCCGGATTGTTTATGATTACCAGTTTTTTGGCCAGGAGTCCGTTTTGTAAGGCGTGAAAAACTACCGACCCTCCCAGGGAATGACCAATAACCACATCAACTGATTTCAGCTTCTTGGCAACATCAACTAAAAATGAACTTAACTCAGGTAAAGAGGTTTGTTTTTTAGATGAAATTCCATGTGCAGGGCCGTCAAATGCCACTACCTCAAATCCTTGTTGGGTTAGGGGCGATATAAATGAATAAAAATCGGTGGATTTTCCACCCCAACC
>JAPUIM010000226.1 GCA_027297025.1 Bacteroidota bacterium
AGATTTGACGCCCTAATTTGATCTGGTTCTTAATGAAACCAAATACTCTAAGCCGGTTGGAATCATACCGATGTACGGTCTTAATGGGTTTGCGGCCGGCTGGCAATTCATCGATCACCGAAACGTCAAGATCTCCATATAGGGTCATGGCCAGGGTTCTTGGGATCGGAGTAGCGGTCATAACCAAAATATGAGGATTGTGATCATCATTTTTCTGCCATAGTTTAGCCCGTTGTGCCACCCCAAATCTATGTTGTTCATCTATTATAGCCAGTCCTAAATTCTTAAACTGCACAGATTCTTCTAATAAAGCATGGGTTCCTACCAATATGTTAAGATCGCCATTTCTTAACATTTGATTGATCTGCTTCCGCTGGGAGGTAGTAGAAGATCCCGTCAGTTTGGCAATATGGAGGTTGAGCCTGTGGGCATACTTGCTTAATCCATTAAAGTGTTGCTCTGCCAATATTTCCGTTGGAGCCATCAGTGCTGCTTGAGCACCTCCACTGATGGCGATCAAGGTGCAAATAAATGCGACGATAGTTTTACCGCTGCCCACATCTCCTTGTAATAAACGGTTCATTTGCCTTCCTGATCTCACATCGTCGTAGATCTCCTTAATTACCCTTTTCTGGGCATTCGTGAGTTCAAAAGGTAGGTGGTTGTTATAAAATGCAGTGAGTAGGCTTGTATTGGTGAATTTTTGTCCACGAAATTTTTCAGTTCGACTAATTTTTAATTTTATAAGCCTCAGTTGAATATAAAATAATTCTTCAAACTTCAGCCGGTAAGTTGCTTTGTCCAACCAAGATCTATCCTTTGGAAAGTGAATATGTAACAAGGCCTGGGATTTGGTTATCAAATGAAAGGATCCTACTAATTCCGGAGAAAGGGTTTCCTTGATCCTGGGTAGAGCTTGCTCCAATAAAACCCGCATCAATTTACCTAGGGCTTTGCCATCCAAAAACCGGTTATTCAACTTTTCTGTGGAAGGATATACCGGCTGCAAGTATCCATTTTGTTGGTTCTTTTCAGTAACTGGGTCTATTTCCGGGTGTACCAGGTTAATCTTATTGCCATACAGGGTTGGTTTACCAAATACTACATATTCTACTCCCGGATATAGTTTTTGGGCAATCCATTTCAGGCCTTTAAACCACACCAGTTCCAATTCTCCGGTGGTATCACTAAAGTGTACAATAAGTCGTTTAGCTCTTCTTCCCCCCACCGTGGCCAGATTCCTGATGGTTCCTTTAATTTGGACTGCCGGGGTTAATTCCGGGTCCTGAATAGCTAAGTTTTTTATTTCAGATATAGTATAAAAGCGCGTCCGATCTTCATAACGAAACGGGTAATGCTGGACAAAATCACCGTAGGTGTAAATATTCAGCTCTTTATTAAGAAGTTCGGATTTTTTGGGTCCCACCCCCTTGAGGAATTCAATCTGGGTATCAAAGAATTTGGACACGATCTTTATTCCTTTATTACCAATTGTACTGGAAAACCATCTTTCCACTCCAAGGTGTTAACCATTTGTAGAATATCTCTTTTAACATATTGGATTACCGGCGCTAATGAATCATTTTTTGTGGCCGTCCTAAAGTAAAGGGCTCCCCGTAAAAAATGTTTGGTTGAATCTGTGACATAAAACTGGAACTGACTGGGGACCTCCCCACTTAATTCAGAGATCACCACGGTATTACCCAAAGGGGTTTGGATAATGCTTTCATCTATGGCATAAGCCTTGATTTGGTGTTTGGAAGTAAGCGTATGGGCATCTCTTAGATATTCTTCCAATAGATCTTGCCGGGATAGGACTGGTTTATAGGTGATCTGCACACTAGCCTCCAATTGTGGATAGTATATGTTGATCCAATATCTTTCAGCCATCCAGGAGGAATCTTTGTAAATATTGGCGTGAACTGAGTATTCAAAATCGTATGGGAGTGAATCTGGCAAGCTGATATATTTAGGATCAGGCAGTTCGATGCGGTTATAACCTTTTGGCTTAGGAAGATAATCTTGAGAACAGGAATAAAAAAATAAACAAAGGGTAATAAGTGTCAGGGCGCCAGGTAATCTTATCATCGTCATTTGACACGGTCATGTATGTGCCCTTTTTTGTTGGGAAGGCTCATTTATGAATACCCTAACCCTCTTTATTCGTTTAGTATCTACCGACACCACAGTAAAGACAAACCTGTCGAAATTTATTTTTTCCCCTACCCGGGGAAGTTTTGAATGGATCTCCAGTATCAATCCCCCTAGCGATTCACTCTCACCCTTCACATCTTCAAATATACTAACGTCTTCTCCTACTATCTTACAAAAATCGTTGAGTGAGGTTTTTCCTTCGAATACATAGGTATTGTTGTCAATCATATGGTAGGCTACATCATCATCATCATCAAACTCATCCTTTATCTCACCCACTATTTCTTCAATTATATCCTCTAAGGTGATTAGCCCTGTGGTACCCCCATATTCGTCCACTATTATGGCCATGTGAACTCTTTTTTCCTGAAAATCTTTTAGAAGTGCATCAATTTTCTTGCTTTCTGGAACAAAATATCCCGGGCGCAATAATTTCTGCCAAGCGAATTGTTCATCAGAGTCTAAATAAGGCAGTAGATCTTTGATGTAAAGGATACCCTCAATTTTGTCAATTGTTTCATTAAAAACCGGTATTCGGGAATAACCCGTTTTGTTTACTGTAACCATCAAATCATGGAAGTCTATTTCCATGTCGAATGCAGTAATGTCCAGTCTGGATCTCATTACTTGGGTTACGGTAAGCGTCCCAAAGTTAACAATCCCCTTTAGGATCCCTTTTTCCTCTTCAGAGGTTTCATCACCGGTAGTAATTTCCAGTGCCTGATTTAACTCATCTACCGATATATCGTAGCCCTTACGCTCCACCCGTTTTTCGATTACATGGCTAATCGACATCAGCAGCCAGGAAAGCGGATGCAATATCGATTGAAAAAAATTTAGCATTGGTGCAGTAATACGGGCAAAAGTCAAATTGTTTTGATTAGCATAAACTTTAGGAACTACTTCTCCAATGAAAACAATGGCAAATGTTACCAGGAAGGTAAGTATTACAATTACTATACCACGGGGACTTTTACTTCCCACAATTTGCCAAGAGAGAAAAGTAGAGAGCGTAACGATGGCGATGTTGATAAAGTTGTTAAGTATAAGGATGGTCGCCAAAAGTTTTTTTGGGTTTTCCAAGAGCCTGGCGATTATATTGAGGTTACGATTCTTATGGTCTCTGAATTCCTCTATTTCATTTGAGGAAAGAGAAAAGAAGGCCACTTCCGATCCTGAAATTAGACCGGACAAAAGTAGCAGAGTCAATAAAACAATCCCATTTATGGAATAAAACAGGGCGGGTGTTTGTTCTAAAAATAATAAAATTCCGGGGAAAGGGTCTTCAGGTACTGCTTCCAAAGGTTTTTAGTTTGGTTAATAATCAGAAGGGGAGGTCGTCAGTTTGATCTTCTTCGGTAACCGCACTTTCACTGACAATTTTGTTTTCCTCAGGTGTCGATTTGCTTTCCTCAGGTATCGAACTTTCCGATGCACTTCCTTTTCCTCCTAACATGGTCAAGTTATGACCGACTACTTCCGTAATGTATTTTCTATTG
>JAPUIM010000227.1 GCA_027297025.1 Bacteroidota bacterium
TTTTCCTAACCCTAATTATAATTTAAAATGTTGTAATATGAAAAAATTAAGCAGTGCCCGCAAACATATAATAGGTCGAGCATACATATTATAATGTCATTTTGAAAAATATATTGTGGTGCTCAACTACTTTTTTTACAAAATTGGATGCCGGTATCAAGGTAGGTCCTTATGACGGTAACCTCTAATTAACAGCGGTATCCACCCTAAAAGAGGTATAAAAAAGGCAATGGTTATAGGATTTTGTATCATTATTCTTAGGGTAGACAGAAATCCCAATTTCAGCTTCACCGGTTTTTGGTCTGTTTTATAATACTTTCTTTCGAATTCACTGAATATTAAAGGCCAGCCAAATGGAAGATTATAGGGAAACTTTCCAATGTTTTCAATGAATTTCTGCCAGAATTCCTTCATCTGATAAGGTTTATTTCCCCAAGTTTTTACCGCCTCATCTAATTGGGCTTGCATCTTGAGGTGGACATTATCCCTCAAATCCTCCAAATCCGCACGGGTTATTTCTGGAAAAGGCTTATTAATCATTTCATAAGGTTTTATCCTTTCTCCTCTCACAAAAATCAACTTAGCTGGAAGTGCAGAATAAAACAACCAGGGTTGGAATAGTAACAAAAGGGACAATATACCGATAGGAAAAAATGGAATTCCGATCTTGTTGGCCAGTTTGTTTAACCAGGGAAAGGAATAAGAGTAGGGATTTAGTTACTCTCCATTGATTGTGGCAAAGGGAATAATATCGGTTTTGTATTTGATGCTCATTCGTAAAAATGAGGTGGAAAATTTTTGTAGTTGATATCGCTTATTAAATCCCTTTCCAATGCCTGGAACTCCCTCTGGGTAGATAAGTAGATCGGAGTCTTGATATTCCATCATGGTCTCAAAATTTAGGGTGTTGGCGTCAATTCCTCCTGCTTTTTTCCAAACATCCTTCATTAAAAATGGATTCATCAAAGCTGTTTTGGACAACATAGGTGCAGTCAATGCCCTAAGTGACTTCGATGTATCATATCCATGTTTTTTGAAAAAACCTCCCACAAAAATCATGGCATCCCAGGGAAAAGACATACCGGTATGATTTCCCGCATAAATCAGTGGCCTTTTGGGGTTGTTTCTTTGGGGAAGTTCACTGAATCCTACAAATCTTGATCGAAAATAAGTTTCATCCACTACCGCCATTACTTGATCGATCAAATTTCTCAGGAAAACCGGATCATAATGCTCCCAATAAATTTTTTTGTTGGCTGCTACTAGTTGACGTAGTTCGGAATCCGATATCCGTTTGTTTTGCGATTGTTTCTCTTTTTGCAAATTATCTGTAAATTGTTCAGCCCTAATTAATATTGATTGACTATGATACTCAAAAAATTATTAACGATTATGATCCTCTCGGTCTTTGTCTCCGGATGTTCAGATCAAAGACCAACCACCAAGGTTGAGGAAGAAGGCATTACTAATAATGTAATGCAAGACAAGTTGAATAAATATACTCCTTTCGGACTTACGGCCGATTTAAGCCATCTCAGTGAAAATCAGAAAAAGATGATCCCACTTTTAATCGAAGCCGGGGGAATTATGGATAAATTATTTTGGAATGAAGCCTTTGGTGATAAAGATGGTTTCTTAAAAAACCTAAGTGAGGATGAAGCGGCATTCGCTACCATCAACTATGGTCCCTGGGATAGGTTGGACGGAAACAATCCGTTTTTGGAAGGTTATGGACCAAAGCCGGCGGGAGCTAACTTCTACCCCACGGATATGACTAAAGAGGAATTTGAACAGGCAGAACTGGACGGTAAAGACAGTCAATATACATTGATCCGAAGAGATGAATCAGGTAATTTAATCGCCATTCCTTACCGGGAGGCTTTTAAGGATGAAGTTCAACAAACCGCGGCCTTATTGAAACAAGCGGCCCAGTTAGCTGAAGACGAAGGTTTCAAGAAATACCTCGATATGAGGGCAGAGGCCCTTCTCACTGATGAGTATCAGGCTAGTGACCTGGCCTGGATGGATATGAAAAATAATGCCATTGATATAGTCATTGGCCCAATTGAAAATTATGAAGACCAGTTATTCAGCTATAAATCCGCTCACGAAGCCTATGTGTTGATCAAAGATTTGGCGTGGAGTGAAAGATTAGCAAAATACACAGATTTTTTACCTGAACTTCAAAAAGGAATTCCTGTTCCCGAAGAGTATAAAAAGGAAATGCCCGGATCAAATGCCGAACTCAATGCCTATGATGTGGTGTACTATGCTGGCGATTGCAATGCCGGTAGTAAAACCATTGCTATTAACCTTCCTAATGATGAGGAAGTACAACTACAGAAAGGCACACGGCGGTTGCAGCTAAAAAATGCCATGCAAGCCAAGTTTGAAAAAATATTGGCGCCAATTTCTGAGTTGCTTATTGCTGAAGATCAACGAAAACATATAAATTTTGATGCATTTTTCGCAAACATCATGTTTCATGAGGTGGCCCATGGATTGGGAATAAAGAACACCATCAATGGAAAGGGGACGGTAAGACAAGCTTTAAAGGAGCACAGCTCTGCCCTGGAGGAAGGTAAGGCAGATATATTGGGATTATACATGATCACCCAACTTTACGAAAAAGGTGAAATAACTGGCGATTTAAACGATTATTACACCACATTTCTGGCCGGAATTTTTAGATCGGTACGTTTTGGGGCCTCCAGCGCTCATGGCAAGGCCAATATGATCCGATTTAATTTCTTCCAGGAATATGGCGCTTTCGAAAGGAGTCCCGAATCCGGTACTTATCGAGTGAATTTCGACAAAATGCAGGAAGCCATGAATGAACTTTCAAGGATTATATTAACCCTACAGGGGGACGGTGACTATGAGGGAGTTGCTAAGTTGGTGGCGGATAAAGCAAAAATAGGCTCTCAATTGCAGTCCGATTTGGATAGGCTAAGTGAAGCAGGAATCCCGGTAGATATTATTTTTAATCAAGGCATTGAAGTATTGGGTCTGGGAGGCATTTGATATATGATAAAAAGATGTGGCTGGTGTGAAAACACCTACCCCGAATACATTCGTTATCACGATGAGGAATGGGGGGTGCCGGTTCACGATGATCAAACCCAATTTGAATTTCTCCTATTGGAGGGGGCGCAGGCCGGATTGAGTTGGAGCACCATTTTGAACAAAAGGGCGGGCTATCGAAAAGCATTTGAAAATTTTGTGGTGGAAAAAGTAGCCAGTTTTGATGAGAAAAAAATTCAGTCGCTGCTCAATAACCCTGAAATTGTTCGAAACCAATTAAAAATAAGGACAGCGGTTACCAATGCCCAAAAGTTCATCGAAGTTCAGCAAGAATTCGGAAGCTTTGACCAATACATATGGCGCTTTGTTAAGGGTAAGCCCTTGATCAATCAATGGAAAACATTATCGGATATTCCCGCTACCACTAGAGAATCTGATGCGCTGAGCAAGGATTTAAAAAAACGGGGATTTAAATTCGTGGGGAGCACTATAATTTATGCCCACATGCAAGCGGTAGGTATGGTGAATGATCATGAAATAGGATGCTTCAGGTATCGGGAGTTGATCTAAGACCAGCTATTTCTTTGTTTGCCATTGAGGAGAGTAAAATGTACCTCTACCCCCCACTTCAATTTTGACTAGCTCCTCCCCCGTATGATAGCATTTACCCCCAGTGTGACGATTATGGACTAAATAGTGTTCGGGATAGTTTTCTTGTACTGCATCCAGTTTAACTGCTGTTTTCAAAACTTCCTGCATCTTTTGATACATTACTTCAAAATCGGCATTGGTTAATTTCTGAATGAGCGATTCCGGATGTATTTTACTTTGGTACAGTATCTCGTCGGCAATCCAATTTCCTACTCCTGCCATTAATTTTTGGTCCATCAGTCGTGGTTTAATAAACGATTTCCCTCGGTTGATCTTACTATAAAAATCTTCAAATCCGATACTTAAAGCATCTTCTCCCAGTTTTATTTTTTGCACATATTCCTGTACCGAATCGGCAATATCCAGCCATCCAAGCTTACGTCGGCTTATGTAAGCCAATTTAAAACTATTGTCGAAGGCAAATATAACTTGTGCGTACTTAGGTTGGTCTTCGGGATCTTTGTAGTAGTGAAATGACCCGGTCAT
>JAPUIM010000228.1 GCA_027297025.1 Bacteroidota bacterium
CCTTTAAAATGGTAGAATAGGCATCCCTTTTTCCTATATACCCCACAATTCCACACATCGTCTTCTTGGTTTAAATTGTTATTAATAGTGAAATTAAAAAGAAAATATTCTCCTAATTAAACGTAGTGTAAAATATTTTAAGTTTCACCGAACTATTTGGAGTAATCAGCTGATTAACTGTTACCGCATTTTCCAAAGGTGATGGAGCGAGGAGGAGTTGAGTGGTTTCTGAATTACCATCAGTGAAAAATCGTATCAAACTGGTAATTCTCCCTAGATAGATGCGCTCTTCCTCATTGTATTCTAAAAAATACTGACCAAGAATCAACTCTTGATTGATCCTGAGAGTAGGGTCTTTAAAAGTGACATTGGTGCTGTCAATGGCGGCGAATAAAAGGGTTGCTGGAGGTGTCTGATAAACCTCAAAAGGGTTGATAGGGCCAATCTGCAATTCTGCCAGGTTTATGATAATATTATCGATGGTGTCCAAAAAGTTCAAATAACTTTGAAACTCCAATTTAGGTAAAATGCCTGTTCCCGATTGTAAATACATAGAACTGTCTTCGGGCCTCACTTCCAGGTAAAATTGATCTAGTCCTGAGATCTGAGTTCCTACCCGTTCTCCGATTATCGAACTATAGGATACCGCTCCTATTCCCATTGGGAGGATATAATTTGAGGCAACTGTGTCACCTGGATAGGAGAAATAAAGGTTCAGTCGGGATAGGTTGGGATTGAAACCAATAATGGCAGTATTTTCCTCAGACCCCACTATGGCAATCCCGGGATACTCATTGGCAAAAGCGACTTGAGATATAAAATCTGTTTCTCTAACGATGGTAAAAATGGATAATGCAGTGCTAATGCCCAATTCGGTGTTTAATGGGATGGAAACCAGTGTATCCACTTCAGGAAATACTTGAACTGTAACCTGACCCATACTATCAGCAATAAACTCTAGTTTGGCTGATGAGAAATTGTTTAAAAAAGGTAGGGTATCAGTTAATGCATGAACCGAGATAGTTTGGGGAAGTTGGAAATCTTGCCCGAAAAAGTATGAATACTTGAGGTCCAAAATGGCTGAATCCAACCGTGCACTATCAGCAATAGTTTGTACAAAATCGGGTATCAATTCCGTATAGGCCTCTGCTTCCACCAAACCAAATTCAGGGTTATTATGTCTACCCACTAGCAGTCGACCAGTATTGGTTGTTACTATAGAATCGATGTAGGTAACAGAATTGTCAACAACGATTTCTACAAATTTTACAACTACGTTATCTTGGTTGGGGTCTAACTCGGTTCCTATTTCGTTTGGGTCTTCGTCCTCACAAGAAATTAAAAAAGAGGCTAATATTAATATTAGCCTCAACTTCTTATCCAACAAGTTCATTATAAAGGTTGTAGTAAGAATCCAGGAAGTCACTATCC
This sequence comes from Bacteroidota bacterium, assembly GCA_027297025.1. Taxonomy (GTDB): domain Bacteria; phylum Bacteroidota; class Bacteroidia; order Cytophagales; family Cyclobacteriaceae; genus JAPUIM01. The sequence goes on from JAPUIM010000228.1 coordinate 1,432, forward strand.
TTACCTATTGTATCTATTTTTTTATTGTTTGAAAAGTCCTTGAAAAGCTGATTCAAGCCATTACTAAATTTTTCTTCAGCTTTAATTACTACATCTGCGTATTCAAGGCCAATTTTAATAAAACCTTCAAAATCAGCGGATTTTAGATTGACGAGCATGCTGTCTTCAATATCAACCATTTTAACTTTGTTCAATAAGTCGTTATTGAATTTATGCTTGAAAGCGTTATCATAAACCGTGAAAACTGATTTAGTATCCTTAAAGATCGGATCATATTTATAAGTGGTCTTGAGATACATGGGTATCAGACTGGTCATCCAATCATTGCAATGAACAATATCAGGAGCCCATCCCAGTTTCTTTACAGTCTCAAGTACTCCTTTGCAAAAGAATATAGCCCTCTCATCGTTATCCTTATAAAATTTGTCTTCATTATCGAAAAAGACAGACTTACGGTGAAAATAATCTTCGTTATCTATAAAGTATACCTGAAGTTTGGCATGGGGGATTGAAGCCACTTTAATTACTAAAGGTTTCTCTTCATCACCCACTGCGATATTAATTCCAGACAACCGCACTACCTCGTGCAATCTGTTTTTTCTTTCGTTGATTAATCCAAACCGGGGTACTAGAATTCTTATTTCCATTCCCCTCTCCTGCATCGCCTGAGGTAACTTCCTGACAAAATCAGCTACTACTGAGGTTTGCAAAAACGGATTTATTTCACTGGCAACATAAAGAATTTTCAAACGTGGCATATGTATGTGATTTTATATGATCAAAAACGGGAGTACAAAGGTACGAAATAAATATGGCTTTTCAAGGCTTTTTGTTTTTAAAAGCTTAATTTTGCCCCGTTTTACAAGGTTTGCTGCGTATTTGATGCGAATATTTCAAGAAGTTGGCCCCCTGAAGAATTACCTCAACCACCAGAGATCACAAGGAAAATCTATAGGATTGGTACCCACCATGGGAGCTTTACACATGGGTCATATGGCTCTATTAAAGGAAGCAAAACACCAAAATGATCTGGTAATTTGCAGCATTTATGTGAATCCTATTCAGTTTAACAATCCCTCAGATTTCAAAAAGTACCCCAGGGATTTTGACGATGATTATGAAATCCTAAGATCATGGGATTGTGATGGAGCGTTTGTTCCAAATGATAAGGATATATATCCCAATCCTCCATCTATTCAGCTGAGTTTTGGGAATTTTGAAAACCAAATGGAGGCCACTCACAGGCCGGGCCATTTTAATGGAGTAGGTTTAGTGGTCATCAAATTATTAAACCTATTAAAGCCCAACACTGCCTACTTTGGTCAAAAGGATTGGCAACAGTATATAATTATACGTCAGTTGATTAAGGAATTGTTTATGGAGGTAGAAGTGAAATGGGTCTCGACCCAAAGAGAGCCCACTGGGTTAGCAGTTTCATCTAGAAATAAACGATTATCCAAGGTCCAAAAAGATAGAGCTAATATTTTTTATC
>JAPUIM010000229.1 GCA_027297025.1 Bacteroidota bacterium
ATTTGGATCTATGGATAGCCAGATGAACAATGCTTTGCCCACTATGTGGTCCTCCGGTACAAATCCCCAGAATCGTGAGTCTTCTGAATTATGGCGGTTGTCGCCCATCATAAAATAATAATTCTGTTTGAAAGTATATTCAGAGATTTCCTGACCATCAATCTTTAATTTATCCCCATCTATTTCGACATTGTCGTTGTCTTCGTAGTGAATGATCACCGTTTTATATTTAGCAAGATTTTCCTTATTGATAACAATGCGCATCCCCTCCATCGGAATGGTGATGGGACCAAAAAAATCTTCGTTCCAGGGAAAAATTTTACTGTCAGGATAGATCCTATTGTTCACCTGGGTTTCTGACATATAAGCTCTACTAACTTCTTTTATAAATGGCAGGGCTTCAAACTCTTTTGCCACTTTTTCCGTGCAGTTGACGAAATAGCCATTATCGGTAAAATAAGGAGTATCAGTAATATCGTGTTTTTTAAATACACGATCATTGATCACTCCATCACTTACCACCCTGTAGCGATGTTGTATGAATTCGGGATTTTCCACCGGCTGGTCATTGATATACACCTGCAAATCCCTTACTTCAATTTTATCTCCCGGCAAGCCTATACATCTTTTGATGTAATGCACCCTCAGGTCGGAAGGATGCTGGTATTCTAAGGGGTAGTTAAAAACCAAAGCGTCGTTTCTTTGAATTTCCGAAATGCCTGGTAACCGGAATTGTGGAATTTGTATTAAATCCGAGTAGGAGGGTATGGGTGTTCCCCAAAAAGTTTGATGGGCCAGGGGAAATTGGATGAGGGTTTTGGGGGTTCGGGCTCCATAATGAAATTTACTTACAAACAAGTAATCACCTACTAATAATGATTTTTCCATGGAAGAGGTAGGGATGGTGAAGGGTTCCACGATCAGTCCCCGGATCAATGTAGCCGCCACAATAGCGAAAACGATGGAATCTATCCACTCACGTAAAGTTGATTTTTTTGGTTTCTCCTTTTTTTCTACCGCTTTGTCCTTGGGAGAGAATAATTTCAGGTTCATTTACCAGGGCTTAAGATTTCAAAATACGGGCAAAGCTATAAAAAGGATATGAAAAGCATAATCATTGTATGACATTAAATATCCTATTCCAGCGAATTTTGTTTAAAAGGCGTTGGTTGGGATCAGTGGAAAACCAAATAAATAGAGCTTTCCCCACAATATGATCGGCCGGTACAAAGCCCCAAAACCTGGAATCAAGTGAATTATGGCGGTTATCGCCCATCATGAAATAATAATCCTGTTGAAAGGTATATTGTCTGAATGGTTTGCCATCTATCAGTAGTTCCTGATTTTTTATTTCAACCTGGTGGTGGCCCTCGTAGTGAATGATGACTGATTGATACAGTGTTAGGTTTTTGGGTGTCAAAGGTATGGTCCAACCTCTGTAGGGAATGGTTAATGGACCGTAGTTGTCTTTGTTCCAGGGAAATTCAGTGGGATCGGGATAAATGCCATATTCCGATTCATCAGGCTTTATTTCCAGAGGAACCACACTCTCAATAAATGTTAAATTCTTAAATTTTTGCACATTTCCCGGAGTGGTATCTATCAGATAACCCCCTTGAACAGCCCGATAATCGGTGACTTGCAAATTGTCGAATATTCGATCTTTTATGCTGGTACCGGTGGACAGGTAGTATTTGTATTGAACCGAAGGAGGAGCTGTCATGTGGATGTCATTAACATAAACTGTTTTATTCTTAATTTCCAGAGTATCCCCAGGTAATCCCATGCACCTTTTAATATAATGTGTTTTAATATCGGATGGATAATGGTATTCGGTAGGGTAATTGAACACTACCACATCATTTCTTTTGATCCTTGAGATTCCCGGAAACCGGAATTGAGGAAGTTGAAGCCAATTAAGAAAAGAGGGGATGCCGGTACCCCAAATATGCTGATGCGTCAGCGGGATTTGAAGAGGCGTTATTGGCGTACGAGGACCATAATGGATCTTACTAACAAACAGAAAATCTCCCACCAATAATGTTTTTTCCATGGAGGAAGTGGGGATGGTAAAAGCTTCCAAAAATGCCCATCGAATTAGTGTAGCAGCAAAAACAGCAAATATGATGGAATCTCTCCATTCCTGAGCAGCGGTCTTGGGTATTGATGGTAATTGGGTTGCTGGACCTAGGTATAAGACTTTAGGTGAGAAGGCGAGGTAGGGGATATAAATGAATCCTAAAACGATAGCGGTCATATGTTGATAAAATTTTTCCTTGCCGAATGACCTTAGAAGATCTACCAGGATCCCGATACCTAAAAATATATTTATTATGGGGATAAAAAATAAAAATAACCACCAACCGGGTCGACCGATTATTTTTAAGTGCACCCAGAGATTGTAAATGGGCACTATGGCCTCCCAGCCTTTCCTGCCGGATTTTTCAAACAGTTTCCAATACCCCCAAAGAAATACAGCAAACAGGGGAAAGGTGAAAATGAGAAGACTTGTAAATCCGGAAAATTCTGCCATTTTTATTTTGCCAGGAAATCTTCCATTCCCAGTACCCCTTTTTTATCTATCACCCATTCCGCCGCCATTACCGCACCCAATGCAAATCCCTTTCTACTGTGCGCGGTGTGTTTGATTTCCAGGTTATCTACTTCTGACGAGTAGGTTATGGTATGGGTGCCGGGAACAGCGTCTTCCCGCTTGGAAATAATTCCCAGTTGGGAAGGATCTTGGGTAGTTTCATTGACCCAACTTTTTTTAATTGGATTGTGCTGAAAAATTCCTTGGGCAAGGGTTATTGCAGTTCCACTGGGAGCATCCTTTTTTTGGGTATGATGTATTTCTTCCAGTTCTATATGGTAATCAGTATATTGTTTCATCATACCCGCCAATTGCTGGTTTAGTTTGAAGAAAATATTTACCCCAATGCTGTAGTTTGAAGCGTAAAAAAGTGTACCATTTTTTTCCTGATAAAGTTGGACGATCTCATCCCACTGATCTAACCATCCGGTAGTTCCACAGACCATGGGAATTTTTTGTTCCAAAGCCCACTTGATGTTATCTACTGCAGCTTCCGGTTGGCTGAATTCAATGACTATATCAGAATTACTGGCATTTACCTGATGAAGTTTTTGTCTGTTGTCCACATCGATTTTCCAGGCGATTTCATGTCTACGCTTCAAGGCCACTTCTTCAATGGTTCTTCCCATTTTTCCATAACCTAATATAACTATCTTCATGGTAAAAATTTCAGGGTTAATGACAGGCCAAATGTATTAACTGATTGGTTTTGTGCCAAGGTTTGTTGAACTGAGGGATTAATTTGCAATGACAGGTTTTCGCTTACATCAAAATCCCTTAGGTGAGCATCTACATGGGCATCGACGATATTTAGGGCATATAAAAAAATCGTCAACCCGATCAACAAGTCCCGGTTTCTCCTCCAGTTGTCGGTCCTCCTCCTGAGTTGATCATCATTTAGAGGGGTGTCATTAATAGTTCTGGGGTCATCATCAGTTTCCGACAGTAACAAGGTTCGAAACGCGATATAACGATCATGATTAAAGCCGATATAGTAGCCCAAAGTTAAAGCACCACTATATATCAAAGGAAGTTTCCAAAATTTTCCATTATAAATTTGACCTGCACCTGGCATAATAGCCGATAGTAAAGCAGCCTGTGCCGGGGTGCGGGTATCCACAATTGTGTCGGGAACAATTATAACTGTTCCCCTAAGGTTAAGCGTATCAATTTGATCAATGATAACCGCTGAATCAGCTGAAATCTCTTGATCTTGAGCTTTGGTGATAATTGAAAAACTGAAAATCAAAAGAATTATCGCCAGCCACCTCATTTTTAGTGGAAATTTAAAATATCCAGGATCCTGTTGAGATCATCAACCGAAATAAAGGGGATCTTAATTTCACCTTTGTTTTGGGCGCCAGTTTTGATAGACACTTTGGTACCAAAATGCGAAGAAAGCTGCTTTTGAAGCATATTTATTTCCAGATCGATCTCGGATGAAGTTGTTTTGGATTTGGTTGTGGTTTCTGATCTTTTACGGCTCAAATTTCTTACCAAATATTCCACAACCCGTACCGACAAATCATTTTTTACAATTTTTTTGTAAATCGCCAGTTTATCTTCAATATTCTCTACATTGATCAATGCCCTGGCATGCCCCATTGATATTTTGGAATCCCTGATCCCAATTTGAATATCCGGAGGCAACTTTAAGAGTCTCAAGTAATTGGTAACTGTGGTACGGTTTTTACCCACTCTATGTCCTAACTCCTCTTGTTTTATTTTGCATTCACTAAGCAACCGTTGATAACTCAACGCGATTTCAATGGCATTGAGATCTTCCCTCTGGACATTTTCGATCAGGGACATCTCCAACATTTGCTGATCATTTGCTTCCCTAATGAAAGCTGGGATGGTCTTTTTATTGGCTTGTTTGGAGGCTTGAATACGTCGTTCCCCAGCAATTAATTGGTATTTGTCTTTCCCTAATTTCCGGACGGTTACCGGTTGAATGATGCCGTGAACTGTGATAGATTGAGCCAGCTCTTGCATGGCCTCCTGGTCAAAGCTGGTACGTGGCTGAAAGGGATTCACTTCGATCTGTGCCACAGAAATTTCATGTAATGATTTTACCGGTGTGGTTGCGGCAGCAATAGGTTTGATGGTGATAGGAGAATCATCCAATAATGCACTTAACCCTCTTCCTAATACAGACTTTCTTTTAGGAGTTTTTTTCACGCTGTTTCAAATTTAAACCGCATCACCAAACTATTACAAAATAATTCAATCTTTAGTGAAGCGATGCTCGAGAATTGGAAAGTTAAACAAACCCATTCTTTACCAATAATTCCCTGGCTAGATTCAAATAGCTAATTGCTCCCCGACTTTCGGCATCGTGAGATATAACCGGAATTCCAAAACTGGGAGCCTCACTGAGTTTGACATTTCTGGGGATCAGGGTATCAAAAACCATCTTCCTGAAATGATTCACTACTTCTTCCACTACTTGATTGGATAATCTCAATCGTACATCATACATAGTGAGCAATATACCCTCAATCTCCAGGTCGGTATTTAATCTGGATTGGATGATTTTGATGGTGTTCAATAATTTTCCCAGACCTTCTAATGCAAAGTATTCGCATTGCACCGGTATTATCACCGAATCGGCAGAAGTAAGAGCGTTGATAGTAATCAAACCTAATGATGGCGAACAGTCGATGATTATAAATTGGTAATCATCTTTGATATCTTTTAATGCTCCCAACATCTTTTCCTCTCTGTTTTCAAGATTTACCATTTCTATTTCCGCCCCCACCAAGTCTATATGGGATGGGAGTAAATACAAAAAGTCTATTTCTGTTTTCAGTACCGTATCCTTAGCTTGGATTTCACCCACCATACACTCGTAAATGCTGTTCTTTACGTCTTTAGGATTTGTGCCAATTCCCGAAGTAGAGTTAGCCTGGGGATCTGCATCAACAATTAGAGTTTTAAACTCCAAGGCGGCCAAACTAGCTGCCAGGTTAATAGCTGTAGTAGTTTTACCTACTCCTCCTTTTTGATTAGCAATTGCGATTATTTTACCCATTGGTTTCAGTGCAACGTTGTGTATTGTTCTACCTTCTTTTCTTTTTCTTGTTTTCCTCGCTGGTTTTCATGGCTTGTTCTAACCGCAATTGAAATTTAGATTTTTTCTTATTTCTATTTTTTCTTTTGTTCTCCTCTAAAACCTCCTTGATTTTATCCTCATCAATAAGATATTTTTTGATCAGTGCCTGTTGAACAAAAGTCAGGATGTTTTGCATGAAATAATAGAAGGTCAAACCGGATGAAAAACTGTTCAAAATAAACATGAACATCACTGGCATCATATAGGTGACGGTTTTCATTGGACCTTGAACGGTGGTCATTTGATTGTTGGACCAGGTATACAAAATGGTAGACAAGGTCATCAGTATGGTGAATAAACTCACATGATCACCGTAGAAGGGAATAGTAAAAGGAAGATCCAATATGCTGTCATAGGTTGATAGATCATCGGCCCATAAAAATCCCTCTTGCCTTAGTTCAATAGAGTTGGGAAAGAAATTGAACATTGCAAGTAGGATAGGCATTTGTAGAAGCAGCGGAATACAACCGCTTAGTGGATTTACACCCACTTGCCGAAAAAGTTTCATTTGCTCCTGCTGCATCTTCTGCATATCGTCCCCGTATTTTTCCTTTAATTTGTCTATTTCCGGCTTCAACACTTTTTGTTTAGCCATGGAGACATAGGACTTGTAGGAGAGTGGGGACAGGATAATTTTAATGATTACTACCAGAATGATAATAATAATGCCGTAACTGGCTATATATTTCTCCAGGAAGTTAAATATGGGTATTATCAGGTATTTGTTGAACCAGGCAAACAATAACCACCCTAAGTACACATTTTCTGAAAATCCCTCGGTCACTTTTTTGCATATCTGATAATTATTGGGACCGAAATAAAAAGTGAAATCCCCTTTGTCATTGTACAAATCGGACATAGGAATGGTTAATACGGCAAGTGCCGTTTTAACAGTATTGGTATCATTGGGTACTTCAGTTTTTACATATCCGTTTTGAAAGCTATGGGAAGAAATGAGGGCGGCATTAAAAAACCTTTGCTTAAAAGAGATCCATTTTATAGGTTGATTGATCTGGGCCTCTTCCAACTCACTCGATCTTTCTGTTAAATAGTCAAAATTGTGGTCGGAGGTATAATAATTGACTGTAGTGTTATTGCGTGAGGTTTCCAGGTCCTTTTCCAGCTTCTTGATTCTATTTTCCCACTCGATGACCAGGTTTTCGTTACCAAAACCTGGATCGAATCCTTTAAACCGGATACCAGTGCCTAATTGGTAACCGGTTCCCTGAAAACTATAGGTTTTTATAATGGAACGACCATTTCCAATATTTGCAGTAAAGGTGATACTCGCACTATCATCCTCGGTTAAGTTTATACTGGTCTGATCGACTTTGAAAAACAGATCTGAAAGATCAACAGGTCCCTGTGGGGAGGGAACTTTCCAGGATATTTTACTGCTACTACCATCTATTAATACCAGCGGTCGTTTATCA
>JAPUIM010000023.1 GCA_027297025.1 Bacteroidota bacterium
CAATCATCCCTAAAACCTACAATGGTGGACTCAATACCTAACTCACAAGGACCCCCATCCAATATATAGGGTACTTTATCCCCCAGATTCTGCAAAACATGAGCTGGATTAGTGGGACTTATATAGCCGAAGGGATTTGCACTGGGAGCAGCCAATGGGAAGGGAAGGTTTTGTAATAATTTTAAAGTCAAAGGGTGATTGGGAATTCTAATAGCTACATCCTGTTTTCCAGCTGTCACCAAATCAGGAATGATTTTTTTCTTGGGGAGGATTACGGTTAAGGGGCCGGGCCAAAGACGCTTGCCCAATTGGTATAATTTGTGGGGGAAATCTAAGGTGTATTTTGATATTTGATCCAAACTATGGGTATGAACGATCAGTGGATCAAAGTAAGGTCTGTCCTTTACCTTAAAAATTTTTACTACCGCATCCTGATCCAAGGCATTGGCAGCCAGCCCATAAACCGTTTCAGTGGGAATGGATACCAACTGAGACTGCACCAAAAACTTTTTCGCCCTTACAATATTACTTCCAATTTCAGCCATTGTCCGGATTACAAAATCCAGCAAATCTACCACTAATTTGCAATACAAGCTGATTTAAGGTCATAAAGGAATTTTTTTACCAATCCAATTATTTGAAATAATTTGGAAAAAGGTACACGGATATGTTTTTTAACAATAGTGTTTTTGTTAGTGTGGGTTCATCCACTAATTTAGTGTCAGATCAAGCCGCATATTAATATTTAATGGTTGTTTGTTAATTAAGCAGGTTTGTTTTAAGGTTGGTTACAAAACCCCGGTTCCCCGGGGTTTTTTTTACCTTCTCAAGACCATACGACCGGCTCTCCTGCTGGTAAATGTTTTGGAACCCACCCCTCCAAAGGACAGACGGTACAAATAAATACCATCCTTTACGGGTACACCATTACCATCGGTGCCATCCCAGGTCAGCGATCCCAAACCAACAAATTGAACAGCCTGAAGAATGGTCTTTACATCCTTGCCCGTGGTGTCGTATATCTTTACCTGGACCAAGCCCTTTTCCGGAACGCTGAATTCTATGGTAGTGAAATCGTCAAAAGGATTGGGATAGTTTTGAAATAAGGCTAATTGATCAAATTGTACATCGGATTCTAACGGCATCACATTATCAAATTTTTTGCCGTAAATCCCGTTCCCATGAGTGGAAACTACCACTTGTCCATCTATATACCTGCTTTTAACCATGTTCACTACTACATTACCAATAGTTTCACTTCCTTCCTGAACCCACTGGGTTAATGTACCATCCAATTCAGTAGTAGAGAATAAACCGGCACTGGTACCGACAAGATAAAGAGATCCTCCATTTATTAAGGGAACAATTTCTATCCACCTTACCGAAGGCCCACTTCCTTGACCCGTGTCAGGATCTTCTTCTAAGGTTCCACTAATAGGTTCAAAGGTATTTCCACCATTTTCAGAGTAAAAAAGACTTTGAACGTTGTAGTTGGAGAAAGCCACTATCATATTATCAGCGTTGATTGGATCAAATGCAACACTAGATATGTAAGCATTTTTGGGGAAACTAAAACTGGTAATAGTAAAGGAAAGACGATTGGGAGAATCTGCTCCAATAATTTTGAACAATTCTCCTCGAGAACCACCATATAGCACAATATTTCGAGGCTCCCTTGAAACAGCCAACGCGCTGATTTGGCCCTCAAATAAAGGCGACCGGGAAATTTGGCTCCAATTAAGACTGACAGGCTCTTGCGAACCAGGGGGTATCTGACTTAAGTTGGCATTTCTCCAAATCCTATCCCCGCCAGCCAGGTACATGACATTATTATTATTAGGGTCTAAAACAAAGGGATTGATTCTCAAATATCCATGCCCCGGGGTTTCCCCACCTCCCACCGGATCTACTCTGGCAAAGGAAGTTAGATTTAAATCTTCACTCAACGTGGTTCTAAATATCTGAGAGTCTTGAAAAGAAAAATAAAAATAGTCTCCGTTTCCAGCTACTGCGCAATAACCTCCATCTCCTCCCAGGATTCTTCTCCAGCTGCTTCTGAAATTGGAAGAATTAGTTATTTGGCTTCCATTGTCCTGAAGTCCTCCAATGACAAAATCATTAATTGATGTATGATCCAGATCAACGGAATAAAATTGGCCGGTTATGTAACCATTGTTCAGAAAAGTCCAATTTACTTTTGCTGCCAGATTATTAAAGGTCCGGCTGATACCTCCATCATGTGCAGACAACATCATATCTGGGTCTGAGGGGTAAAAAATCATAGCATGTTGGTCGGGATGATGACCGGGATACAATCCGATATTCTCAGCTTCAGGGTCATATCCACCCATCCATGTAGTATTATTTGAACTGGTAAATCCATCGGTGGAACGGAAAATGTTTTGGCCCCCAATGAATACAACAATTTCATTTTCCGGGTGGACCACTACTGCCATATTGTAAGAATCCTGGGCATCAAAATCTCCCACTTGTCCACCAAATGCAGGGATATTGGCCGAAAGATCTTGCCACTGGCCTTGTGTTTGATTTCCCGATCCGGAAAGGTGAGTGAATTTCCACAAGTTAGTAGGATCACCATCTACTAAAAAGTAAACAATTTTTGGATTACTGGGAGATGCTCCAATAACAATTCTGCGATACAAACTAACAATACCTGGCGGCGTTATATTTGTCCAGTTCTTGCCATCAATAGACCTGTATATTCCTCTGAATAGGGAAGGATTTTCAGATCCATTTTGTGAATCCTCACTTAATGTTGCATAAAACACTCCATCAACAGTTATAATGATGTCTGTAAAAAAGCTAACTAAAGCACCGTTTAAATCCACATTATCATCTAATTGCAATAACACGGTATCTCCTAATACTACCTCCCAAGTTGATCCTCCATCTATCGATCTTAAAATCGCCCCAAAAGTTGCTGCATAAATCTCATCAATGTCGATTGGCGCGGTGTGGTTAATAACAAGGTTCCATATGTAGTTAAAAGGACTATTGAAAAAATTGACTAGTCCATCACTGGTAGAAGGAAGAATGTCCCAGGTGAATCCTCCGTCAACAGATTTAAAAATACCATCTCCTCTAAATGGTGACTGACCGAAACTTGCTGAGTTTCCTTTTATTTCACCGGTCCCGTAATACCACCTGTTCTCATTTCCAGGCCTAGTGTCCTGTACTAGGGCACTGACGCTATGCAAACTTTGGGGTTGAGTAGTTTTTATCCAGTTAAGGCCCCCATCTTCTGAACGCCACATGCCTCCTGAAACCCCTCCTGCTAAAATAATATCCTCGTTTCTCACATCTAAGGCCAAAGCTCTGGTCCTACCGCCTACATTGTATGGTCCTTTGCGTTCCCATGGTTCTATAGATAAACGAACGTTGGATGTTTTATAAATATCTTCCCTTTTAGGAATTTTTCTAGCGAAGAAAATTTCCTTTCGACGTATATTTAGGGGGATTACTCCAGTAACTGGATCAGCCACCATGCGTTGGAATTCCTCTAGTCTGGCCCAAGGATCATCATCCGCCCCAAAGGCTGATTTTTCTTGTAAAAAGGCGAATCGATCGGTAGTGGTTTCCCGAGCATTGTCTTCACCAAGCCAAATCCCAAGACTGATAAACATCAATAAGAAGAAAGAGGCTGAAATGCTTACTCTCATCTTGTTTTTCATCTTTGGTTATATAATTTCTTTTACAAATAATTCCATATCCCCATCCAATTTGAATATTCTAGCCATAGATGTAATGATTTAGACTCCAAAACCGCAAATGGCTTATTCAATAATTACAGTTAATTTATTGATTCTACCCTCCTCAAGAGCATCGGTTTGCGCACCCATGCCGTAATTATTAGCCTCTCCTTTGGTAGCATTGATGTAGTAAACGATAGGTTCTAATTTTTTAACCGTAACCCTCCCCTTTTTGTCGGTAAATTCTACACTTACTGCCTGAGTTTCGTTACGGTAGTCCTCCTTGCTCTTATATAATTGTACTTTTACATTCTCCTCGGTATTGCCCAAATTGT
>JAPUIM010000230.1 GCA_027297025.1 Bacteroidota bacterium
GAATCGGTGGATAAGGCATTGAAATTATTACAAAAAGCGAAACGGCCGGTAATCGTAGTAGGGCACGGGGCCAGGTTTAACATGGATAAAATCATCGAGTTTGCAGAAAAATTGAATGCTCCGGTACTTACCACCTTTAAAGGGAAAGGTTTGATCCCCGATCATCATCCTCTAGGATGTGGGGTATTGGGCAGGAGCGGAACGCCCATTGCCAGTTGGTTTATGAATGAGGCGGACTTGTTGTGTGTTTTTGGGGCTTCGTTTTCCAATCACACCGGCATCACCCCCAAAATACCCACTATCCAAGTGGATTTTGACAATATGGCTTTGGCCAAATTCCATAAAATAGAGGTACCGGTGTGGGGAGAGATCAGCGCTACCATTGATATTTTTCTACAAGAGATAGGATCTCATCAGGCTATCGATCAGCGGCCCGATGTGGAGAAGAGATGGGAACTATGGAAAGCCGAAAAAACCAACCGGTTGAAGGATGATCGGGGTAAAGGCATTAGTTCAATTGCGGTGTTTGAGACCATGAATAATATCGTTCCCCACAATGCGGTGATGTGTGTAGATGTTGGTAACAACGCTTACTCTTTTGGCAGGTATTTTGAGCCTAAGGGTCAAGCCTTCCTCATGTCGGGGTACTTAGGGTCTATAGGTTTTGCATATCCAGCGGCTATGGGAGCATGGGCTGCTGTAGGTAACTCCAGACCCATAGTGGCTGTAACCGGGGACGGGGGATTTGGTCAGTACATGGCTGAAGTGACTACTGCGGTAAAATACAAAATGCCTATCAAACATATCTTGCTCAACAATTTTGAGTTAGGTAAGATCTCCAAAGAGCAACGAGCCGGGGAATTTGAAGTTTGGCAAACTTCTCTGCACAATCCAAATTTTGCCGATTTTGCCAATAACTGCGGCGCTTTGGGAATAAGAGTAAATGATAGGTCTGAATTAGAAGTGGCAATGAAGAAAATATTTGAGCATGATGGACCAGCTATGCTGGAAGTGATGGCTGATGTCTCTTTAATATAATATCATGTTCCAATCCTTCACCATAATCCTTGCTTTGGCGGCTCTTTTGAGTTACATCAACCAAAGGTTTCTCAAATTGCCCACCACCATTGGAATTATGATCCTGGCTTTAGGTCTTTCCCTGCCGATGGGAATTTTACAGGTGGTCAACCCCGAATTATTTTACCAGGCATGTCAGGTAGTAGACGACCTTGATTTCCGCTATATCCTGATGGACATCATGCTTAGCTTTCTCCTTTTTGCAGGAGGATTGCACATCAAGGCCAAAGATCTTTTACAGGAAAAGATACCGGTCATGGTATTTGCTACGCTGGGAGTTTTGATTTCCACTGCGCTGGTGGGTGCCTTTACCTTTTTGGTCTTACAGGTTTTCTCCCTAAACGTCCCTTTTAGTTTATGTCTTTTGTTTGGGGCATTGATTTCTCCAACCGATCCCATTGCAGTGTCGGCCATCCTCAAGGAATTCAATATTAGCAAAAGTCTTGAAACAAAAATAGCAGGAGAATCTTTATTCAATGACGGGGTGGGAGTGGTAGTTTTCATCAGTATCCTGCAGTTCATAACAATGGGAGATGATTTTTCATGGGGTGAAGTGGTTATTCTTTTTGCTGAGGAAGCAGTTGGTGGTATGATGTTTGGCTTAGCATTGGGTTATCTTGGATACAGATTATTAAAATCAATTGAAGAGTCTCCTAAGATGGAGGTTTTAATCACCATTGCTATTGCCAGTGGAGGATATTCATTGGCCTCGTTAATCCACGTATCAGGCCCTCTGGCCATGGTTGTGGCTGGGCTTTTTATGGGGAGTATGATCAGGGGTCCTGAATTTCATCATGAGAGCAAGATCCACTTGGATATTTTTTGGGAGGTTCTAGATGAAATCCTGAATGCTGTACTATTTGTACTCATAGGTTTGGAAATTCTAACCATTGCATTTGATCTCACTTATTTTGCGGCAGGATTGGTATCCATCATTTTGGTGTTGTTGGCGCGTTTTTTATCGGTGGGAGCAACATACTCCATTCTAAAACACAAAATGGACCATACTCCTTCAAAAACCATGGCTATAATGACTTGGGGTGGGTTAAGAGGGGGTATTTCTATAGCCTTAGCACTTTCTATAAGTGTATCTGATTATAGGGATCTGGTGGTGGTAATTACCTACGTAGTGGTAGTATTTTCTATTATAGTGCAAGGTCTAACCCTGGGTAAAGTGATCAAAGCACTTAAAATAGATTAAACATGCAACCTATATGGACTTATTTAACCTATTCAGATACCCGGTCCCTGAAAAAGGCTAAAGAACAACTTCATCAAGCCGTTCAATTGGTATCCCTGGTACCAAGATCACTGCTGCCCGAAGATAGTGGTGATGGCTTTGCCAATTTGGAATGGATGGGGGATAAATTAGCAAGTCAGATTTTTGAATCGAAATATAGAACAGGATTACAATTATCCGATCTTTCCATTCATCTTCTTGAGAATGAAAATACATTAGCCCAATTGTCACTGGCAGACCAAACATTTAATCAGGGGTTTGATTGGTTGAAAAAACAAATAAGGGATATTAATGGCGATGCTTCCAAGTTGTCCAGGGATCTGCCCTACCAAATACC
>JAPUIM010000231.1 GCA_027297025.1 Bacteroidota bacterium
ATTCAAAAAAATGTTTATCATTCAAAATGTTGGGGCGGGCATATACTATTCTATTATTGGAGATAATGTGGTTTCATCGGAAGCCCCGGATTTAGCGGGTTTTGATTTCAGAGGTTATGACGATTTTGGTTTTAGCTGGAATGTACAATTGGGGGTGGGCTATGAATTTTAGTTCACCACGGAATGATGCCGTGGGATTCCGTCAATATGCTGCATAAATTGCTTAAACATCTTTAAATAGTTCTGCCGTTTGAGACTTTTCAAAACCACTTTACCATAGTGGGAAAAAAAATCATGTTGATTAAAAAAATTCAAATTGCAAAAATACCACTCCACATCTGTATAGGTCCTGTTCAAAACAATTTTCCACTCACCTCTTAATAATTCAGCCTTAAAAATATAATTGGGGGTAGCCAAATGGTGCAAATCAGCATCGCATAGAATTTCAGCCAACTTGGTAGTAGGTGATTGTGGTAGTTCGGTAGCCTGAATACATTTAGTGACTTCATTAATTCCCCGGCCGGGGTAACCTTGAGATTTTAAAAAGTATCTGGCGATACGTATGCTTTCCCGCTCGTGACCCTGATATTTAGTTTGAAAACCGGTGTCGTGAAACCAAGCGGCCAAAAGCAAGATCTCCAATTCTTCATTCCCCACTCCGCCTTGATGGGCCAGATGATAAGTAGCCTCTACTACCTCTTCGGTGTGGGCGTAATTGTGAAAAGTATATTCAGTTTTAAATGACCTTAGCAATGGGGTTACAAAAGTTTCGGCTTTTTGAATGATAGATGGCATCGGACAAAAATCGTTATCTTGGATATTGCCAGCACGCGAGAAACTTAAAAATGGTTGGTTGCAGGTTAAGCCAATTCAAGGAATGTTTAGCTGGAATGGTAAAAATTCAATCATCATCATGCTCTAACCTATCCTGCGGTGAAGAGGTATTTGTCTCCCTAAGTTCGGGATGATTGATTTTTCCTCCTGAATTACTTTTGCTGTAAATATAAGGTAATTGTAAAATGGTGCGATGATTCTTGTGGGGATGCAGCAATCTATTTGTCAGGAACCTTATTTTCCGATTAGTCACAAAATTTCCCGTTTATCACAAATAAAAAACTCACAATGCACTTTACCAGTATAGCAGTAAGGGTGAACATTTTATGAAATATTTCCGGAACCTCCCCATACCCTTTACCTACATCTTTGTGGCATTTTTATTGCTAAGCATGATTGGCGGATTGCGCTCTTATGCTGCCGCAGCCTACTGGGGTATGGAATTCAGTCAAAAGGATTTGATCTGTAAAATGGCGGTTCCATTTTTTAACTATATGCCTTGGGCATTTTTAAGTCCTTTGGTTTACTGGATACAGACCCGATTTCCCTTTAATGGAATGGGGCTTAGCCGAGCTATATTATTTCATCTGACAGTCAGTGTCTTGGTGGCCATTTTTCATGAATATTTTTCCACCTTTCTTTTTAACACCTCAGCCTTGTTTGTAACTTACTTTGAGGGAAATGAAGTGGAATATACCCCATGGGGAATAGCGTTGGGGTCCCTGGCCCGTTTCATGGAATATTGGGTGATTGCCGCTGTTTTCCTGGCTGTTGACTACTATCAGAAGTACAGAGATCATCAATACCAGTTAGCTTCCATGCAAAAAAAATTAGTTACCTCCCAATTAAATGCGCTAAGGATGCAGCTTCATCCACATTTCCTGTTTAATACCTTAAACACTATATCCGCTCTAATGGAAAAGAATGTGGAAGAAGGGCAAAAGGTTATCGCCCATTTAGGGGACCTACTGAGAAAATTTCTGGACCGCGATCAACAGGATTTAATAACTCTTAAGGAGGAAATGGATTATTTAAAAAGTTATCTGACCATAGAAAAAATTCGGTTTTCTGATCGTTTAAACATAGAGTATATTATCCCGCCGGAAGCTGAATCAATCAAAGTGCCCAACCTGATGTTGCAGCCCCTGGTAGAAAACGCACTAAAACATGGTTTGGCAAGTGAAAAGGATCTTATTAATATTAAAATAACCGGCCAAATATTGGACAATCATTTGGAACTTTGTGTGGAGGATACCGGTATTGGTATAGAGGATGTGGATCAGATAAAGACCAAGTGGGGAGTGGGTTTGAACAATTTAACCAGCCGGTTGGAAATGTTATATCCCAA
Organism: Bacteroidota bacterium; assembly: GCA_027297025.1. Taxonomy (GTDB): domain Bacteria; phylum Bacteroidota; class Bacteroidia; order Cytophagales; family Cyclobacteriaceae; genus JAPUIM01. The sequence goes on from JAPUIM010000231.1 coordinate 2,183, forward strand.
TAATTATAGTTTCAACATAGAATCGGTCAAGAATCAGGGTACCAAAATTAAAATTCAAATTCCCATAAACTATAATGGACATGCAAAAGATCAGGACAGCCATCATTGACGATGAACCCATTGCCCGTGAAAGGGTGATCCGTTATTTGGAGACCGATCCAGAAATAAAGGTGGTGGGTGAAGCCGGCCGTGGTAAGGCGGCGGTAGAATTTCTTAAAAACAAAAGGCCGGAATTGATATTCCTCGATATCAAAATGCCCGATTTAAATGGTTTCCAGGTAATTGAAAAGCTAGCCACAGATTATTCCCCCTACGTGGTATTTATTACTGCTTACGACAGTTACGCAATCAAAGCCTTTGAAGTAAATGCCATCGATTATCTACTCAAGCCTTACGATAAGGACAGGTTTTATCAATCTTTGAACAAAGCCAAACAACAAATACGATTTACCAAATCCTCAGAACTGAGTAAAAAGATCATGCAATTGATAAAAGTGCATGAACAGCGGGAAATGGTCTATTTGGAAACCTTTGTTATTAGTGAAAAAGGGAAAAACACCTATGTGGATACCGACGATATCCATTGGATCGCTGCCACCGGAAATTACATCACCTTGAATCCCCATAACCACCAATATCTGTACCGGGAAACCATGAATACCATCCAACAACAATTGGAGCCTGCCCAATTCATGCGCATCCATCGATCAATCATAGTGAATGTAAACTACATAAAAAAGGTCGACTACTCGGGTAAAAACGAATACCGGTTTGTCATGTACAATGGTAAAAAGCTGTTGTCAGGACGCTCCTATGGGGATCAGATCAAATTTTTCCTGAGCAACGAAACATTGAGTAAATAAAAAGGACAGGCATTTACCAACTTGTCTACCAGTCAATCATTTAATTTCCTTTTTATCACTAATAGGTTTAATTCGGATGACTAATCCCGTTCGATGACTTGAGTTACCAGTCAATCGAGTGATAAGGATTAAATTAATTCCAATTTTTTTTATCATACTCCTGGTGGGCAGTTGCACCAGCAGCAAATTGCCTAGCCAGCAAACTCGTCTCAAATTCCAGATTTGGGACAATATCATTTATCTTGATGTAAAAGTTAATGGTAAAAAAGCCCGTTTCATAGTGGACACCGGAGCGGCACTTTCCTTAATTGATGTCAATCAATCAAAATTTTATGGTTTCAACGTTACTCAATTGGATCATTCAAATTTTATCCAGGGATTTGGTTCCAAAAATCAATTGTTAGCCGCCTCTCACATTAATGTTCAATACCATGAGTTTGATTTGCGGGGACTCAAATTTTGGGGCTCCGATTTAAGCCATTTAAATGATTTCCTGCAACCTAGAAATATTAAGATCCTGGGTATTCTGGGTTCGGATTATTTAGCCCGGGAAAAAGCAATTATCGACTATGAACGCCGTTCGTTGGTCCTAAATCGCAGGTAACCAGCCCACTCTATTAATCAATGTGTGATCTCTAATTCCACCGCCTTAAATTCTACTACAAACTTGGCGCCCTTCCCTTCTTCACTTTCGCACCATATCTTTCCTTTCATAGCCTCAACATATTTTTTGGCGATAGATAGTCCCAGTCCAGTGGAACTCTCCCCTCCTGTGGGTTTGGCGCTTAATCGTTGGTATTTTCCGAATATCCTCTTATGATCGTCGGCGGTGAGTCCCGGGCCTTGATCAATTACTTCCAACCTGGTGGTTTCACCACTATTGGATACATTGATCTCAATCTGTTTATTATTGGGAGAAAACTTAATGGCATTGGAGAGCAAATTTTCCAATACCTGGGTGAAATAATTTAGGTCAATTTCAACCCCACCGGTTTGTTTGCTCACCACTAAATCTATATTTTTTTTATCCGCCAATTCACTGAATCTGGCCACCGTCTTTTCCACAAACTCACCAACATCCACTACCTGTAGATTCAAGTTTAGTTTCTTGGATTCAATGGCCCGCACATCCAGGATCTTAATGATCATATCATTCATGCGTTTCAAGGAATTCCCAATCACCTTGAGATAGTCCTTTTGGTCCTCATTCAGACATTCCTTCTCCGAACTCATTAATTCGGTGACACTCATGGCACTGGTAAGCGGATTTCTCAGATCATGAGCCACTATTCCAACCAAATGACTTTTTTCCTCACTGAGGTTCGATAACTCTTGATTCTTGAGCTGTATCTCCTGCGTCCGTTCTTCCACCTTTTGTTCCAGTTCCAAATTGGCCTGGGCCTGAATGCGGTGGTTTTCCCTGAGCTGTAAAATCAAATTTTCCTGGGCCGATTGCCGTTCCTGGTCCAGGATTCGCATCTTATAACCCAATCCCAGAGAGAAAAAAGCGATTTCAGCTATAATCCCTATTTGAAGGGAATAGAAGTAGCTGAGTGTAAATTCTTCCCCCTGCAGGAACAGGAACAGGCTTACCGACATAGCAATTCCCAAAGACAAAGAGCCAAAAATAAAATACCTGGCCAGGGTGTTTTTGGTCTTGTAAAGGGCTATTACCAAGGCAATTGTTAAAATCACCCCAGCCAGGATCATTACCTGCGACAGGTACTGCATAATCCCATATTCCCGGGCTACCAGGAAATAAGCTGCTTTGAATATCACAAAAGCGATCATTCCCACATTTATGTAACCAGCGGTTTTATCCCATTTTGGTAATAGATCTTTTAAATTGAGGAAATGCCTTAGAAACTGTATATAGAATATAGCCGCAGTTTGAGTGATTAACCATATATAGATCAATAGATGAGGTACCTCGGGAAAAACGTAGGTAGTTAAAATCCCAAAAAGATTGGCAAAGAACAGTGAAAGGGTAAACATGTAAGCTGCATAATAATAGTAGGTGCGGTCTTTGTTGAGGATCCCAAAAAACAAATTATAGATAATCATTATCCATAAAATGCCCTGGAAGACTCCTTGCAGCAAATTCCTCTGTTCTTTGTTGATAACTTGGCGGATTTTTCGGGGAGTAAATAATTCCATTATAAACTCCAATGATCCAAAGTTTTGATTAATCGCCTTGACATAACAAGTGATGGTTTCTCCCCGTGGAATGGTGAAACGCACAATTTGGGGATGTTCATCGGGATCGGTGCGTTGGGACATAGGGCGTAAGAAGCCAGCATTAATTTGCTGATAAGAAGAATCACCCAATGCATAATAAAACTCAATAAAATCCATGCTACCCATGTACAACGCATAGGTTACATCATGATCCAGATCATTCCTTATGTTAAAATTACCCCAGTAGTATTGGTTGCGATCCAAGGGTTGTTCAAAATCTTCATAAGGAATAAAAAGATGTTCTTTATCCTTCTTGACCAATTCCCCAATTTTCAATGTGGAAGGTGGTTCCTTTAACAGGTAGAAATAATTGATCAGGTCGTCGAACTGCTCTTTATCCTCATCAATTACGAAGATCCTAGAGTTGGACTGTCC
>JAPUIM010000232.1 GCA_027297025.1 Bacteroidota bacterium
GCATCCATACACATTGACAAGTCGCACCCTGACTACATTGGAATCATCGCTAAAATCAATTATGTTAGGCAATTTGTTAGGCACAATAAAAAAGCACTCGCATTAATATAATACAAGTGCTTGATTTTCAAGAGCCTCCTGAGGGATTCGAACCCCCGACCCGCTGATTACAAATCAGCTGCTCTGGCCAACTGAGCTAAGGAGGCTTATATTCGATTTATTTTCGTTTCAAATCTTGATTGTCTCGTTTTTTGTCTCCCCATCCTGCTGATTATCCCAACGGGTCGGGACTCTGGCCTCTCGTCCCGATAGTTATCAGGAATCGGGAGAGCTAAGGAGGTTTATATTTATTGCGAATTTTTGAATTACGGGTGCAAATTTATAGCAATGTGGAATATATACAAAAAGGTGGCACAAAAAGATCATTCCATTTCGGAAAGTATCTTTAGTTGCTTTTTTAATTGGGAAAGTTCATCGGTGGCCTGATCAATCTTATGGTTAAAATCCTCCATTAATTTGTCAGCATTCTTGGACTGGGTGAAAAAACCCATGTTGTTTTTCCAGGTGGCTAAATCACTTTCGATCTTATCTATCTGTTTTTTGATGTTCAATTCCTTTTTGAAGATCTTGTTGGGGGAATTGGGACCGTGTAGCAATTTTCCCAGCCGGAACCGCAGTGCGGCACTCTGCTTTTCTTCATCGTCCACATCACTGGCTTCAATATAAGACTTGGTGGCCTTTTCGTAGCGCTTTTGAAGGGCTTTGAAAACCCTGCGGGGCACAAAACCGATGGTACTCCATTCTTCCTCAAAGGCATCCAATTGATCTACAGGGTTTTCACCTTTTTGGGCCAATCCCTCAATTTTTTCACAGAGTGCTTCTTTCTTTTTGAGGTTTTTTTCAAAGTCTTTCTCCAATTCTTTGTTTTTGGCTCTTTTTCTATCAAAAAAGGTATCACAGGCTTGTTTGAATTGGATATAGATCTTGTTTTTGTATTTTTCCGGAACCGGACCAATATCCCTCCACTCCTTTTGCAACTGTTTTAAAACCTCGGCAGTATTCTGCCAATCTGAACTCTCTTTCAATCCCTCTGCTTTTTCCACCAGGTTTTGTTTGGAGGCCAGGTTTTCTTCTCTAAGGCCATCCAGTTTTCGGAAAAAGGTATTCTTATTATTAAAAAAAGTCTTAAATGAAGACCAAAAGCGTTTATTCACTTGTTTTGATTGATCCCGGGGCAGACCTCCTATACTTTCCCATTCTTTCTGAACAGCCAGTAGTTCTTGAGTCATATGGTTCCATTCGCTGATCTTTTCAGAAGTGAAGTTTACAAAAGTTTGAATTTTATCTCCCAGCGCTTCTTTGGTTTTTAAATTTTCTAGTAGATCTGTTTTGAGGGATTCATAGTACCCCTTTCTTTTGACATAAATTAGATCGGAAGCGGCTTTGAAACGTTGCCAAAGGGATTCTTGATCTTCCTTAGGAACCGGGCCAATGTGTTTGAATTCTTCATGTAATTCGTTCAATTCGGCTACAGCCTTTTTCACAGTCTCCTCCTCTGCCAATTTTTCCGCTCGTTCGCATAATTCGATTTTGGCTAATAGGTTTTTTCTGCGATCCAACTCCTTAAGCTCAAAATAGATACTTCGGTTATCATAAAACCTATCTATCAAAGCATTGTAGTTGGCCCATAGTCCCTTGGCATATTGACGGGGTACCTGCCTTATATTTTTCCATTCATTTTGAATATCTTTTAGCCCGTGGATACTGGTATTGGTTTCATCAGAATCTACAAATTGCCGTAATCTTTCTAGTAATTCATTTTTCAACTCCAGGTTCTCCTCCTTACTTCTCTCCAGGGATTTCAACAATTGATGATGTTTATCTGAAAGGAGTTGAAAAGCAGCATCAAATCGGAGCACAAGTTTATCAGGTTTGTAATCAAAATCTCCTTTTTCTCCCCCATCCTGCACAAACTTATCCAATGCCTCCTTATGATCTGATTCCCGGATATCATCGAAAAAATGTTTCAGTTCCTTGGCTAGCTTGAAGGTATGCCTAATGTCCTGATCTTTAATGGACTTTTCTATCTCAGCTACCAATTGTTCTTTATTGTAGTGACTGAAGTCCACAGTTTCGGTTTCAGGGCCTTCCTCATGCTGCTTATCATGGTCTGCCTCGGGTAGCGCTGTTTTGTCCGCCGGTTCTTTTTTCTTTATATGTTGAGTGGTCTCCTTTTCTTTCGAATCGGTTTTAACAGATTCCTGATCATCAGCCAGTTGGTTTGCATCTTCAGCTCCGGTAGGTGATGGTTCGGAAAGGACACCATCCGTTTTGCTGTCCTCTTTTTTTGACAAACCGACTTTCGGGTCGGAATCATCGGTTACTTCAACTTTAAGAACTTCATCCGGAGCTGATTCCTTCACTAACTCTTCAGTATGTTGAGTGCGCTCCGTTTCTTGCGTATCGGTTTTTACAGGTTCCTGTTCATCAGCCAATTGGTTTGAATCTTCAGCACTGGTAGGTGATGGTTCGGAAAGGACACCATCCGTTTTGGTATTTTCTTTCTTTGACAAACCGACATCTGGGTTGGAACCATCAGTTACTTCAACTGTTGGAACTTCTTCCGGAGTTGATTCTTTTACTATCTCTTCAGCATGTTGAGTGCCTTTCGTTTCTCGCGAATCGGTTTTAACAGATTCCTGATCATCAGCCAGTGGGTTTGAATCTTTAGCACTGGCAGGTGATGATTCGGAAAGGATACCATCCGGATTACTGTTCTCTTTCTTTGACAAATTGACTTCGGGATCTGTATCATCAGTTGTCTCAACTACAGAAACATCCTGATCATTGACCATTTCCTCATTGGGTAAATCCTGGTTATTCAAAAGCTCCCCCCCTGCCCCATCAGAACCGGTACTGGAAGGCTCCTGCTCTGAAATTAATTCTTCAGTGCTTTTTTTGTTTTTCTCCAACTCCACCTTTTGTTTACCCATTTATCGGAAAAATAATAACCTGAAAATCTTTACTTTACGTCAAAATTAACTCTTTTGATCAATTTAATCTGGGATCAACTGGATAATTTGAAAACATCTTATATTTCCCACCCATATTTTGAAGTACCTCTTTCCATAACTTATTAGGATCTAGTTCAAATATCTGTTGAGAAGTAACCCCTCGATGAATGATCCATGAGTTCTCTTTCAATTCATCTTCCAGTTGGCCAGTGGACCATCCTGAATAGCCCAAAAAAAACTTGAAATCGTCTGCGTTTATTTGTTTGGTTTCAATCATTATCATCAACTGTTCGAAATTTCCTCCCCATACCAGGTCATTAATAATCTCAGTACCGCCTTCAAGTAGTTCCCCCCCTCTATGAATAAAATGTAAGGTGTCTTGCTGTACCGGACCACCTACATACAGTACTTCATTGAAATCCTTGACCTCTTCCATAACTTCATTAAACTTCAAAATTGAAGTTTTGTTAAGGATAAATCCAAAAGATCCATCATCGGTATGTTCACATAACAATATCACAGTTCTTTCAAAATTCGGATCAGGCAAAAAAGGTTCAGAAATAAGCAGATCGCCCATTTGAGGATTTAAGTTTTTATTTTGATTAAAAAAATAGGACATAGCATCCATTTAATGTAACGCCGGTTTTAGGGGTAAAGATTCTAAAACCTCGGCTTCCATTTTATTTAACTCACCTAATCTCTTATAAACAATGTTTGTGTCAAAATAATTTAAGGCCATTTTTACAAAAATATTTCCATGCTTCGCTTCAGAAGTCCAAAGCCTATGATAGAAGTCTTTTAATTCCCCATCTTCCAGTGTCTCGTAGATCATTTTGAACCTTTCCGCTCCCCTACATTCAATAATGGAAGCCAACAACAACCGGTCCAAAAACCTTTCTTCTCTTCCGCTTCTACAACGATCTACCAATTCTTTTACATATATATCGTGACCGATTTCCTGGGGTAATTTAATATTCCTTCCCTCCATAATGGCATATACATCTTTAAAATGCTCCAATTCTTCTACCGCAGTATTTATCAATTCAGGGATAATCTCTATCCTGTCAGGGTATTTAGCCACAAAACTCATGGCCATTGCCGAGGCTTTTCTTTCACAATTAGCATGATCTTGTAAAAACGCTGGAAAATCAGCCATTACAGCTTCCAGCCATTCTTGCTTGCTACTACTGGCCAATTCAATACTCAATTTCATAATGGGCTCAGATCATATTTATCAGTAATATTAATGAAAACCAAGATTTAAATAAATACCAGTCAAATTATAATTTTAGTGTAATTTTCCCCGGTTAAGTGCTAATGCTAAAAATCTTCAGTTGAAATTATCACACTTGTCTTCGGAAAATGCTAACCTCTATCTACAAAGGTATGCCCATCCCTTAACTCTTATAGATGAACCGCCATCAACATCCTTGGGAATAGTGGTGGTAATACCCTGTTACAATGAACCCCATCTGATAGATGCGTTGAACTCCCTTTATCAATGCCAACCCGTCAATGAAAATGTAGAGATCATAGTGGTCATTAATCAACCCAGAGACTGTTCATCATCCATCAAAGAGCAAAATAAAAACAGCTATCAGCAAGCATTGGAATGGACCAGCACTCACAATTCTAAACAACTAATGTTTCATGTGGTTTATGCAGATGACCTACCGCCCAAGGATGCCGGTGTGGGACTAGCCCGTAAAATTGGAATGGATGAGGCTGTTCGAAGATTTGACCAGTTGAACAATCATCAACAAGGTATTATTGTCGGGTTCGATGCGGACTGTACAACTGCTCCCAATTACTTCAAGGAAATTCTGAACCTGTTCCGCCAACATCGGCAAGTAAATGGTTGCTCCATCTTTTTTGAACATACACTGGACAATTATGACTCTATAAAAACAACCAATGCAATTGTGCTTTATGAAATACACCTTCGTTATTACATCCAAGCTTTGAGATTTGCTGGATTTCCTTATGCCTATCAAACATTGGGTTCATGTATGGCGGTAAGATCTTCGGTATACCAAAAACAAGGAGGAATGAATAAAAGAAAGGCAGGCGAGGATTTCTATTTTTTAAATAAGATCATAGCCCTGGGAAATTTCGTAGAGCTAAATACCACCACAGTTTATCCTTCTGGTCGTGCTTCAGACCGGGTTCCTTTTGGTACCGGAAAAGCGGTAAAAGACCAGCTTCGGGGAAGGAATATCAGTACCTATCACCCTGCCATTTTCCAGGACCTCCAGAAGTTTATTTCCTCCAATAATCAATTTTTTAAAACCACTTCGGTTAATGTCAATAACATTCTAAGCCAATTACCCAAAAGCGTTCAAACGTATTTAGAAAAAGTTCAATTTATAAATGTTCTCCAGGAGATCAATCACAATTGTGCCCGACTAAACACTTTTCAACAGAAGTTTTTTCAATGGTTCAATGGTTTGAAAGTATTACAATATATTCACCACTCAAGAGATCATTTTTATGCTAATCTTAAGGTAGAAGAGGCGGCATATTGGTTATTAAAAGAAAAGTTTAACATAAATGTTATCAACTCAGATCCCCGTGAAATATTAACCCTATGGAGAAAAATTGACCGTAGTTAAATCAAATCAAACAAATTACTTAGGCCAAGGTTGCGTTGAACATTAAATCCTTCACCATAGGCTACCCCAATTGAATGTCCAAATTCCTTTCCCCTGGCTTCAATCAACTTCATGAATTCGGGTGAAGAAACAAAAGTTTCGGGTTCATCAGAACTATCACTATTAGGAGTGTAAAATTGCGATTCAAAGGAGCGAATAGCTTCCATTTTTTTTGCCCAATAAGGCGAAACGTCCACCACAAAATCCGGTGAAATGTAATTGCTCTGGATATAACTGTAAACTCCCACCGGTCTCCAAGCTGATTGCTCCTGCCCATTGAGGGTGGTTTTGACTTTTGTTAATCCCGAAACAAAACAAGCATCAATGGCTAATTTTGATGCTCTTGGGTGGTCCGGATGCCGATCGGTGAGTGCATTGGTTAATACAATTTCGGGTTGATATTGCCGTATTTTTTGGACTAATTTTAATTGGTGGTTTTTATCATTGACAAAAAACATATCCTCCAGCCCTAAATTCTCCCTTACCGATAAACTTAAGATACCGGCTGACTTTTCTGCTTCTTTATCGCGGATCTCAGGGGTTCCTCTGGTACCCATTTCTCCACGGGTAAGATCAATTATACCAATCTTCCTGCCCTTTTGTTCATGGGCTAGAATAGTACCTGCACAGCATAATTCCGCATCATCGGGATGAGCTGCAAATACCAGAATATCCAGTTTCATTAAGCTGTCTCGAATTCTTTAGCGACAAGAAATTTTTCCGCATCCAAAGCTCCCATACAGCCGGTACCTGCAGCAGTAACTGCTTGCCGGTATACCTTGTCGGCAGCATCCCCGGTAGCAAATACTCCTTCTATATTAGTCTTTGAAGTGCCGGGCTGTACTTTAATATAACCGGTGTCGTCCAAGTCCAGATAATCTTTAAAAATATCGGTGTTAGGGGTATGTCCTATGGCCAGGAAAAATCCTTTTATGGGGATCTCTCTCTTTTCACCGGTTTGATTGTTGACCACCCGTATTGCTTCCACCTCATCACTTCCCAGTACTTCCTCTGCCTCTGTATTCCACAACACTTCAATATTTGGTGTATTTAACACCCTTTGCTGCATGATCTTAGAAGCTCTCAATTCATCCCTCCTCACTATTAGATATACCTTAGGAGTAAGATTGGCTAAATAAGTAGCCTCTTCAGCTGCCGCATCGCCACCACCTACTACTGCCACATCGGTACCCTTGTAGAAAAATCCATCACATACTGCGCAAGCCGATACTCCTTTATTAGCAAATTTTTCCTCCGAAGGTAGTCCTAAATATTTGGCAATAGCCCCGGTAGCAATAACTACTGCTTCGGCTATCACCTCGTGCTTGTCATCAATGATCACTTTGTGAGGATATCCCGAAAAATCAACTGATGTTGCCAAACCGGAACGAATATCAGCACCAAATCTTTCCGCCTGTTTTTGAAGATCAATCATCATTTGGGGTCCGTTGATCCCATCGGGATAGCCCGGGTAATTCTCAACATCGTTGGTAATGGTAAGTTGTCCGCCTGGCTGTCCTCCAGTATATAATACGGGTTTCAAACCAGCTCTGGAGGCATAGATGGCCGCAGTATAACCTGCCGGACCTGAACCTATGATCAATACTTTTATATGCTCTTGTGTCATCGGTTATTAATTAATTGTAACTTTAATAATTACGTTTTTGTTTGAAATAAGGTTACAAATTTAAATAAAATTTTTGGGGGAGTAATTGAGAAGCTGGAGATTAACCCAGATAAGGTTTTAAAGTTTTGCTCCTGGAAGTATGTCTTAGACGACGGATTGCTTTTTCTTTGATCTGTCGTACCCGTTCCCGGGTTAAAGAGAATTTTTCTCCTATTTCTTCCAAGGTCATGGAATGTTCACCGTTCAATCCGAAATAGAAGGAAATAACATCAGCTTCCCTTTGAGTCAATGTGGAAAGGGCCCGTTGAACTTCTCTTCTAAGAGAATCATTCATTAACTCGAAATCTGGGGTTTTTTCCGTATCGTTTTCTAAAACATCCAATAAACTATTTTCTTCACCTTGCACAAAAGGCGCATGCATAGAAATATGTCGCCCTGAGATCTTCATGGTGTCAACCACTTCATTGGTGGTGACATCCAGTACCTCCGCCAATTCATCAGGCGATGGTTCTCTTTCATATTTTTGCTCCAGTTCGGAAAAAGTTTTAGATATTTTGTTAAGTGAACCTACTCGGTTTAAAGGAAGTCTCACTATCCTGGATTGTTCAGCCAGTGCTTGCAAAATGGATTGGCGGATCCACCAAACTGCATAGGAAATGAATTTAAAACCCCTGGTTTCATCAAACCTTTGTGCTGCTTTAATTAAACCCAGATTTCCCTCATTAATTAGATCCCCCAGAGATAGACCTTGGTTTTGATATTGCTTCGCAACGGAAACTACAAACCTCAAATTGGCTTTGGTTAATTTCTCTAGAGCCAACTGATCCCCTCCCCGAATACGCACCGCTAAGTCCACTTCCTCATCGGGTGTTAACAAATCAACCTTACCGATTTCTTGAAGATATTTGTCTAAAGATTGGCTTTCCCTATTGGTAATTTGCTTGCTGATCTTTAGCTGTCTCATCCAGAATCGGGTTTGGGGTTATGTATCCTATATATCCGCTAAAAGTGAGTTTTTGGATATTTTTTTAAGGCTCCAATATACGAAACAATTTGTATTAAGTGGTTGGTTTCTGTTCAGGTTTTGGCAACAGTACTTTTCGAGAAAGTCTGAACTTACCTGTTTTCCGGTCTATATCCACCAGTTTTACCTTTATTTCCTCTCCAACTTCCATAACTCCATCCATTTTCTCTATCCTATCCCATCTTATTTCTGAGATGTGTAACAACCCATCCTTGCCTGGTAAAAATTCTACAAAGGCACCAAAAGGCATAATTGATTTCACCTTACCTTCGTACACTTCTCCGATTTCAGGAACAGTGGCTATGGCTTTCACCCGATTTACCGCAGCCTCCATGGCTTCTTTATCAACGGCAAAAATATTTACCAAGCCACACTCCTCAACTTCTTCAATAATAATGGTCGCACCGGTTTCCTTTTGTATTTCTTGAACTACCTTACCACCAGGGCCTATAACCGCACCAATAGATTCCTTCTCAATTTTCAATTGAACAGACCTTGGAGCATTGGGCTTGAAGTCTGGACGAGGTTCGGCTATGGTTTTCTTCATTTCTTCCAGTATGTGTATTCTACCTCTTTTGGCTTGCTCCAATGCCTCTTGCAATACCTCATAAGAAAGGCCTTCTACCTTGATGTCCATCTGACATGCAGTGATGCCTTTTTCGGTTCCTGTAATCTTAAAATCCATATCTCCCAAATGATCTTCGTCTCCCAAAATGTCAGAGAGTATGGCATATTTTCCAGTTTCAGCATCGGAGATCATGCCCATAGCAATACCTGAAACAGGTGCTGTGATTTTTAAACCTGAATCCATTAAAGCCAAGCTTCCGGCACAAACCGTAGCCATTGAGGAAGAACCATTGGATTCCAAAATATCAGAAACAATCCTGATAGTATAGGGGTTTTCTTCCGTAAGGGGCATCACTTGCTTCAATGCCCTAAAAGCCAAATTTCCATGTCCAATTTCCCTGCGACCCGGTCCTCGATTTGGCCTGACTTCTCCTGTAGAAAATGCAGGGAAATTATAATGCAATAAAAATTTTTGAAAACTTTTACCCATTGCACCATCTATCATCTTTTCATCCAATTTTGTTCCCAGGGTCAAAGTGGTAAGGGATTGGGTTTCTCCCCTGGTAAAGAGAGCAGAGCCGTGGGCAGAAGGCAGATAATCAATCTCACACCAAATAGGACGAATCTCATCTAGTTTCCTGCCATCCAGTCTTTTGCTTTCGTTTAACACCAGATTTCTGGAGGCTTCTTTTTCTACTCCCGCGATGTATTTATTAATCAATCTTTCATCAAATTCGTGGTCTTCAGGTAGGCTATCCAAATACTCCTGCTTGATTGCTTTGAAAGCATCTGATCTTTCCGATTTTACATTTATCCCCTTAACGGCAACCGCGTACATTTTATCATAGAGCAATTCATGCAGCTTTTCTTTTAGCTCGGGATCCCCTTCTTCTGGAATGTGCTCTCTTTTTTGGGTGCGTCCCATGGCATCTGCCAATTCATGCTGCATTCGACATTGGTCCTTGATAGCATCGTGAGCAAATTTTAGAGCTTCCAGCATATCTTTCTCAGAAGCCTCTTTCATCTCGCCTTCTACCATCAGAATGTTGTCCATGGTAGCCGCCACGATCAAATTCAGTTTCGCCTCATCAATAGTTTCCTGGTTGGGATTGATAATAAACCTGTCGTCCAATTTTACTACTCTTGTTTCGGAAATTGGTCCCTGGAAGGGTATATCCGAAACCCACAATGCTGCGGAGGCCGATAAAGCTGCCAGGGCATCAGGCAATGCTTCATGATCAGCTGAGATCAATTGGATATTTATTTGAGTTTCGTAACGATAATCATCAGGAAACAAAGGACGAATGGCGCGATCTACCAATCTGCAGATGAGGATCTCATGATCAGACAATCTTCCTTCTCTTTTCAAAAATCCGCCAGGTATTTTTCCGCCAGCGGCAAATTTTTCCTGGTAATCCACGGAAAGGGGTAAAAAGTCTATGCCTTCTTTTGGTTCTTTACCGGATACCACGGTAGCCAGAAGCATGGTATTGCCCATTTTGAGTACTACCGAACCATCCGCTTGTTTGGCTAACTTACCTGATTCGAGGGTAATTTTTCTTCCATCGCTTAATTCGATGGACTTTGATACTTCTTTATATAACATATAAGTTTTTGAAAATATGGTAAATTGAAAGTGGTGATTGCATCTAAGGTTTTGCCGATAATCCGATGGCGAACAAAGCAAAAAGGGGATTCAGTGTACTTGAATCCCCTAAAATGTTATCTTCTTAGTTTGAGTTCGGCTATTATCGCCCTGTATCTTTCAATATCCTTGTTGTACAAATAATCGAGTAATCTACGTCTTTTTCCTACTAGTTTCAGCAACCCAAGTTGGGTGGAATAATCTTTTTTATTGACCTTTAAATGCTTGGTTAAATGATTGATTCTATCCGTAAAAAGGGCTATTTGGGATTCTGGAGATCCTGTATCCTTGCCACTTTTGGCAAAACCGTGATCCTTAAATATCTTCTTCTTTTTGTCTGTGGTCAGATACATTCTATTGGATTAATTAATCGTGTCCAAAAAATCAACTGCAAAGGTATACATAGCATATCTCAATACCAATACTATTTTCTGAAAAATTTAACTTTTAATGTCTTGAGCTTATCCTGCAATTTGGCAAAAACAACGTTGTAAAAATCAGCTTCAAATAACCTTACATCATTCCTGGCTTGCCTAAGGAAAAACAATCCCATGGGCAACAAGATGATATTCGCTCCCCAAATTCCGTAGATTGGATCTATTATTCCCCCTTTAGACCACTTGCCTCCGATAATGGATAAAACGTAATAAACAATGAAAAATCCTATGGAAAGAATTACCGGGATCCCCAATCCACCCCTTTTAATTATTGATCCCAAGGGGGCCCCAATTAAGAACATCACCATGCAGGCAAAAGCCTCTGAAAATTTCTTATACTTTTCAACCTCATGCTTGTTGATGTCTTTCTGATTTTTTTGCAATTTTCCATTTATTCCTGCAAATATGTTTTTTGACTTGCGTGCCCTCAGTAGGGCATTTTTAATGATCCTCCCTTTATATTTATCGGCATCAAAAATGCTATCAAGCACTCTTAATTCTGGCTTTAAAGTATAATCAGTAGTTTGTATATCTTTTCTTGACTGAATTGATACCCGATCCGAAATTTCAGATACTTTTTTTTGAGGCATTGCCCTGGTTTGGCTGTACTTTGATAACCTGGTTGCTTTTCTATTTTGTTTTTTATTTTTGGTTCTACCCTTATTCTTCCTGCCTTTATATTTTTTGGAAGTTCTAAGTTTATTTTTAGCAATCCTTGAACCTTTGGTCGACAATTTGACATTCACTTTCTCAACTACCTGCACACTATCAATTGTCACAGTGCTATTATCTGTTTTTAATAGGGCTGAAGAGTACTTTAAATGCAGAGGATCCGATTTCGGACTTTTAAATAGAGAATCATAGATGATTTTTTTCTGCTGCATAGGTAAAGGAATATCCAAGCCATTTTTCAAGTGATAATCATAGTAGGTGTTGGCCTCATAATAGGCCCTGTACTTCACATTAAAAATATTCCACTGCATGGAATCAATATCCTTGGATAATTGGTGGGTGTTTTTCATTAAGCGATTGGAAGCAAACAACTCTTCCTTAGTTTGCTTAAAATCAAAGGAAGCAAGACTAAACACCAGTTTGCTGTGATCGAAATTGATTCTTGTAAAAGGTTTTATATTATGACCACCACTGTGTTTCCCTTTTTTCCTGACACTACTTTCAGAATATTTGTTACCATTGAACAATTCCAGCATCAAATAGCGCTCATCACTAAACGTATACATTTTGCCTGAATCTGCCAGGATAATTTCATTATTCCCTAATCCTTTGGAGTGGTCATAAATTATCAAATCTTTTAAGGTGATCTCATCGGGATATTTCTTGTTTACTTTGATGCTGAATTTGGGTATACCATTATAGAAGACCCCTTCCTTGATGTCCAATGAAGGTTTGGTGTGTCGAATATCATACAACAATCGATAGGCTTTGAGGTTTGCTCGTGGCACAATGTAATTGTTCGAATAATAGGCTAAAGTGGTCAGTAGCACTACAAACACAAACAGAGGGGCCATCGCTCGCACCAATGATATGCCGGAACCCTTGATTGCAGTTAACTCAAAATGCTCGCCTAGATTGCCGAATGTCATCAAAGAAGATAATAAAACGGCAAGAGGCAGTGCCTTGGGAGACATGTTGATACAGAAATACATGATCAGCTCCAAAAACACAGTAATTCCCAAATTTTTGCCTACGAACTCATCGAAATATTTTAACATATACTGAGTGAGTAGAATGAAATCCACCACCACAAACGTCAAAATAAATGGTCCTATGAAAGAGCTTAGAATTAACTTATCAAGTTTCTTCATAGTGGTTTACCCACTGGTCGTTGTAATCAGTATCAAAAACTGTGCAAAATTAGCAAGATTTACTCACTAAGAGTAGGCGTTTTGATTAACCTCCAACCGTTTCTTTCAGTACGTTCACCAAACTTTCCCATATTTCCTGTGACTCTTCATCATCTTCATTTTCAGAGAAATCGGTGATTCTCAAAAATACGGTTTGAGTTAACTCATTGCGTTCCAACTTGAACTCGAGGTAAGATCTTTCAGATGTTTCTTCTTCACCAGAAGGCAGGAATTCAAATTTCACAAAACTGTTGGTCCGGTGGGCGGCTATTCGGGCAAAGTGATCTTCTCCATCCCATATAATATTATAGATATTGTCTTCATTTACATTGACATCTTCAGCAAACCATTGGGACAGGCCTCCCGGCGAATAAATATAGGGGTACAACATCTTTCTGGAGGCATTAATTTCAAACTCAGTGACAAATTTATGTTTACCCATAACAATTAAAACTGGTTTAATTTAATTAAATTTCCAATAGTTGCAATATATTTCTTTAATTAAAAGGAGTGGCTTTTCAAGACCATAATATGTAATTTTGCCGGTCATTTGAAAATAGATGGCGAGGTAGCTCAGTTGGTTAGAGCGCAGGATTCATAACCCTGAGGTCACGGGTTCAACTCCCGTCCTCGCTACTTTAAGGTAGCTCAGGCTACCTTAATTCCTTTTAATCAATTTGTGTGAATTATTATTTCCTTTAATAAAGAAGATGTAATTCTCAGGGATTGAATTGGCATTCATCAGTTATCTGCAACTACCAGCCAACTAGTATTACTACTTCATCACCTTTTTGTTCCAAAATTTTGTATATTTTTAACCTGTCCTCACAAAAAAATCAAACTCAATATTAACACTAAATGACCATCGACCAAGTATTGACCCAATTACATGAGGAAAAAATTAATACCTGGTTTGATTTAGGGCTGTTCATCGATAAATTTAAAGAGGATAGGAAAATCCCCAATAAAGAATTTAATGGATCATTCGGTAGTTTTCGATCCAAAATAGGTAAAGGAGGTCTGGCTTTTATAACCTATCAATATGCGGTGGATGGGGTTACCATCGAAATTGAAAAGTACGCTAAAATATTTCAATCACTTCTCCACGAAGTTCCCATACACTTAATTACCGGAGAAGTTTATCCGGAGGCTAAGAAAATCATTAAAAGATCTTATCACCTTCACGAATTGAAAGAATTAAGAGGGTTTGATGACTGGCCCTTATATAAGGATTTCTATTTTACCAAACTGGAAAGAGGAGGAAGCACTTATAATCGCCTCATCCATCAATTCTGGCAAGAAGTATTGGTGATAATTGAAAAACTAGGTCATTACCTGGAGTTCCACCACATCGAATTGCTATACCCGGTTAATGTAAATTCAAATCCAGGAAACGTATCCCTCAGCCTGGCCCTGGTACTTATTTCAGAATACCTTGGAATTCCTGTGATCAACAATAACCATGATTTTTACTGGGAAAGCGGAAATAGCGAAGCCAACCGTGAAAGCAAGAATTTAAAAAAGGGGCCCAGAGACTTTTTCTTCCGCAATGCTCATTTGGGAGAGTTTTTTTCACAAATCGAGGTCCTGTTTCCCTGGGAATCCCGCACCTGGATCAATGTAAACATCAACCTGAGTCAGAGTCAGCATTTGATTGAGCAAAATGGGCACAATCCAGCAAACGTAACTGAAATCAATACCGCGGTTGATACCAGTGAGTTCACTAACGTCACTAAGCGAATGAATATAAAAAGTTTTATGCACACCGAGGCCATGTTGGCCCGTTACAAAAAACATTTGCCTGTGTATACCGCTCATGATATTCTAACCAGCCAACTGGTAACGTTATCAAAAAATGATCCAATCCTGATCGGAGTAAAAAAACAAAACAACCTCAATTTTGTGGGTGATAATATTGTATTTCTTCAGCCTACCAGAGTGATGGTCAGAAAGAGAATAGAAATAGGTTTCGATCTCATCACCAGGTTATTGGATTGCGAACATTTTAAAGATAAATTTCTTAGCAATAAAAGATTAAAAATCACCCTATTGGTCACCGGTCCTATTCCATTAGGGCAGTTCGGGTATTTTCAAAAGCTTATTGACATTTTCTCGGGATGGCTTGAATCATTGTCTCCGGATTTTCGGAAGAGGGTCTATTTGGGATTTTTATTTAGCGAGTTTGACAAAGCCTCCTTTAGAAAAAGGATCTCCGACCCACTTGGTATCCCAGAGCTATATAATATTGCTTCTCTTATTTTATTGCCCAGCGAAACAGAGGGACGTGGATTACCTATCATAGAGGCGGCTGCTTGTGGAATCCCGGTCTTTTGCAGGCGCTATTATCCTGAAAATGTGTATGCAGAAGTTATTGGAGAACATCTGGATGAAAGGGATCGTCTGAAGGTTTTGGAATTTGAAGGAGTCAATATCCCGAATAAATTAGTAAACAATATCACCGATCGGATTTTTTTTCCCCAGAATCATCTTCTGGAAGTAGAGCATAATCAAAAAGTAGTACAGAAGCGTTTCAGCCTGGAATCATTGAAACTCAATATCGAAGAGATTCTGGTACGTCTCTATTTACAACTTCGATCGAACCAGGCATCCATGGATTTAGTGGCAAAGGAATTCAAATTATACAAAAAATCATTTTCAACTGAGAACAAATACCTTAAAGAGATCTTACATACCCAAAATCGTCAGTACCTGGCCGGTAATGGGAGAATTGGATTTATGATCTATTTGAAATCATTAATAGATCCAAGTTTCTTTAGAGTAGAGGAACAAAAAAATAAGGGCGCTGCCATGAGATTTGCTAAAAAACTGGTGGAAGAAAGTAATGAGAACCGTCCTATAGATATTAAAAAAACCATTGCGTTTTACAATGCGGTGGATAACATATTTAATTACCACACCGGTAGCATAATAATTCGTCATGATCATTCCCTTGGCTATAGGCATCGCAACAAAAATTATTATCCATATCACGACTACACCCCTCAGGAATTAACCGGTTTGATTAATTTGTTGTTCCATAAGATCATTCAACCACCTGCCTTCCCTGTCTTAAGAAGAAGTCCTCATTTTTTCACGGATTGGAACCTGGCCCTTTTCCAAATGACCAACAGTTCCTCGTTACCCATTGATGATCGTAAACGATTGGTTAAAAAGTTGCATAATAAATATCTTCCCTTTGGCTATTTCCCAGGAGAATTTTTCAACTACGAATTGGAATACCTAATCCTGCAGCCGGTCAGGGCCAGATTAAACCTGAAAATTGAGGAAGAACTAACCCCTGCTCTGATCAAAGAAAAGAAGCGGGAGATTTCATCGATATATGTTTTTTGTCAGGAACATCCATTAGATAAGTGGATAACCTATGATTTTATATTGCAATATTTGTCCACCAACGATGATATTGAAATTAGAACCTTGTTTCGATCAGGGATTTTGAAACTGGTCAAAACCCAACAATGGACGGTGGGTTTGCATGCAAGACAATTGGGTGAAGATGCCTGGAAGACTTTAAGCCAAATAAAAAAAGCTGGCGGGTTTATTATCACCAACGGCGACAATTCAGCATCAATGACTGATGTATTGAATGTGGACCGATTCCATATAGGAAAGGCTGAAGAGGAAATGGTAGCCAATATTATGGGAATCCCCCTTCATACCGGTTTCATTCAATTTGTGCCAGCTGGTATTAGGACTACTTTGGCCTACCCCACCCCTGTTCAAACCGCCAAAGATTTCCACGATATACTGAAAAGTACAGTCTTTAAAAAGCTTTCCAGAAAGCTGGGGGAACAAAAACTTTTTGCCGAATTACAGAGGGATGCTGAAACCAAGGGTACCCCCATTAAAGTGATCCTTGAAAATATTCAGACCAGGTTAAAAAAGAAGAAGAAAATAAAGCCGGTTACCTTTGAATTTGTTACCGGTGTGTATAAAGATGAGCTTCCTTTTTCCGGGATATTAGCCAAAGCTTCCATTAAACACCCACCTCAAGGTTTTAAGTGGAAGTTTGCCGCATTTACCTCAAATGGCGATACTATGAAAGTGACAGATTTTGTTGAGAAGTTTGAAACAAAAAGACTCAAAAAAGCTCAGATCGCCTGGAACGGTGGTTATATACTCAATCCTGAACTGGTGGGCAAATTAGGGATCCCGGAATCATATATTGGTTCTCCTCTGGGTTTGATCATTTCTAAGGGTAAAGTTCTGGCCCCTCCACTTTTCAATAAACCATCATTGGTGATTTTTTCCAATGGAAAATTGGATATTCAAAAAATCAACTGCCAAGGTGGATTGATCATTTCGGATAATAAAAGTGAGATATCTTTTACCCATCAAAACTATAATTTAAAAAAACCGGAAAAGGCGCCCTGTTTTTATGATCTAATGTATGGGCCCGAGGAGATAGTTGCAACAAACCGTATTATTGTTAGATTAGCCGGCAACAAAATTAAAGAGGTAATTCAATCTGGCCCAAAAAAAGTAAAAATCTTGCCGGTAGGCCTTACCCTATCTATACCTCCCGAATTATTTCCAAAAAATTGGGATGAAGTAGACAAAGAATTAAACATTCAAATGATTGGTTTCCAGGAAATCGAACATGCAATTGAGGCGGGGCCCATGCTGGTAGATAAAGGAAAGGTGTGCATTGATATGGAAGATGAAGGTTGGAAAACCAA
>JAPUIM010000233.1 GCA_027297025.1 Bacteroidota bacterium
CAATGGAGATGGCATTAACGATCTCTATTTCATAGGCAGCCTACCCCCCAATAACTGTGTGAATGAATTTAAATCAGTGAGAATATTTAACCGGTGGGGAAAACTGGTTTTCGGTGATGAAACCCAGGATTTTATTTGGGACGGTGGGGGATCTCCTTCAGGGGTTTATTACTACCAAATAGAATATAACAATTTTGAATACAAAGGAACCGTATCCATTCTAGAATAGATTGAAGTCATCGGTAAAAAGCTCATCTATTAAAATTGACACATAATAAATAGCCCCAATATTGGCCCCCCCATAGATGTCGGTATGTTTTTGATTAAAGAGGTTAGTGGCCCCGATCTTTATTACTGAATTATAGAAGGGAAGTGGATAACTCACCTGGGCATCGATGGTTGTAAAACCCGGTACCGGCCCTTTGACTAATGCACCGGTCCATTCATAACTCTCCTGCCAATGCAGGATAGCTTTAAAGCCAACTTTTTTAAATAGTCGGCGGTGGCCTAACCATACATTGGCTTTGAATTCCGGAGTGTTTAGAGGGACTTCCACCAGTTCATCATCCGGCATATCTATGGATGACCAGCTGGCGTTACCGCCAAAAAATAAGCCGGAATAAAACAGGTGTTGAAGTTCACCTACCAGTCCCCGGCTGGTGACCGTATTATTGGCATTTTGGTAATAGAAAAAGTCCTGTCTGGTACGTTGATCCCTTACCAGATCCGCTGCGGCGGTTATATCCACGGCTGGTGGGAGGGTGGTGATAGGCCTGACCAATCCCACCTGCCCAATAAAATTTTTAATCAAACTTTGATGAAAGGCGAAATCAAAAAACCACTCACCGTTTATTATACTTTTATATCCTATCTCAAAACGTTCAATTTTTTCAATTTCCAGGGGCCGCAAATCACCGGGTAAAACGATCCCATCCAACAGGATGTCGGTATTATTGTTCACCGCGGAATCGGGGGCTATCCCTTGCCCTACCTCCCGATCGACCGCAATTCCAAAATTGTTCACATTCTTGAGAAAAATGGTATTTCCTGTAATGGTTACAGGCAATCCATTGGGATTCCCTTGCTGGGGAATAGTAACTGTGGTTAAATCCAGAAGTCCCCCTTGTAAACTGCCGGGGCCAATATCTTTGCTTATGAACATTTCCTGCAATGTGGGATTTCTAAATCCGGTTCGATAGGAAAGTCTAAAATGATGATTGCCAGGAAGAGAATAAACTGCATTGGCTCCAGGAAAGAAATCGGAACCAAAAATTCCATTGTCATGTTGCCGAAAACTTACCGATATTTTCAATTTGTCGTAGAATAAATCTTTGTAGACCTGACCATAAACGGCTCCTTCATTATAATCGTCCAGGTTCAATACATTATTTAGTAGAGTGGTTAGTTGATTTAGTTCATATTTTCTGTTCATTACCCCGATTTGAATGCCCACAAAACCCAAAAGATGTTTGAAATCATAAAAAACTTCATTGTGTGTGAGTTTCGTATCATTTTCTAATTGTACCAGGATTGGTGGAGAAAAGCCAGGCCCGTTTTGATCGATAATATTATTCTTAATGATTTCAAAATTTGGGTCGTCAGGCTGGGTCCGAGGTAGGCTGAACCCCGATTCATTTAACCCAAAGCCATCGGCAAATAGCCGGGCTTGGTTATGTGTATTTTGATCCAAAGGTGGTGTGTTGAATAGGGAACCATAGTCTTTAAACCAGGATGTATTTCCTTTTACGGAAAGATTGAGCTCCCGACCCAATAGTAAAGCATCATAATTACGACCGTAGGTATGTGTTACAGTATAACTCCTTAAAAAGAAATGATTGCCTTTTACCTCAAACTTGAATTTGTCCATCTCCAGGTCCTGGATCACACTCCGATTATTCCCGTAAAACAAGGTATTTCCTTCCCCATGGTGCAACTGAATGATCGCTTCCACGCCATTGGTTATTTTAGTGTGTAAGGCAAAGTCAAATTTTTCACTATCTACATCATATTCCACCAAGTCTTTTTCGTTATACCCGGTACGGGTTACCAATTGATCTGATCCGCTAAGACCAAATGGGAAAACCGAAGAGGATTCATCACCATAGACGTTAACTCCATCGTACCCGGGTTCGGTATCGCGCGTTCCCTGTCCTTCGCTACCTGGGCGGGCATTGGAAATATCACTTCCCTGCCAGTCCGTTCCTGAAAAACGTGAATAACCTATTTTGAGGGCTACCAAATCCTTGAATGCTGTGGCATACCTTAGCCCAAACTCGTAAATGGGAGCAGCTTCCGTCCCATCCACTCCCTCTATGTGATTTACTCCGTATTTTACCAGCCCGCTGAGTCCTTTGTAATCAAAAGGACTTTTGCTTTTAACCGATAATAATCCATTGTACGCATTAGCACCATATAAAATGCTGGATGGCCCTGCAACCAATTCAGCGGTTTGTATTTCCAATTCACTAATGCCCGTTATATTACCCATAGTAAAACCTTCTCCTGGTATCTGGTTATCCATACCATCGATCAGATACATGAACCGGGGATTGGTAGCCCCGCCTAAACCCTGATAATTAATACTTTGCATTTGTAGGCCGGTGGTAGCCAAATCCACTCCTTTTAGATGTCCTAAGGATTGAAAAAAAGTGAACGAGGGTGATGATTGTAGATCATTATACTCAATCTTTTCTACTGTAACCGGGCTGGTCAGGTGATGATCCTGTTTTTTGGCCGGAGTAAACAGATCCGGTTGCTCCAAGCCATTTTCTACTAATAAAAACACCTTGACTGTATTCGCGGAATCAACCAGGTATGGTTTTTCCAAATAGCCGGATTTATTGAATAAAAGAATTATTTCAGGACCCAGGTTGGTGAGAATTGAGAATTTTCCTTGTTCATCAGTGACTGTAGACACCCTGGTGTTTTTTATGGACACCAAGGTTTGCGAAATGGGGAAATCGACTAGTGAATCTCTTACAGTGCCCCTATAAGTAAATTTTTCTCGCTTATTAAAAAGGTTACTAACTTGGGCGGCACCCGGTAAGACCATCAAAAAACTAGCATAGCAGGCAATAATCAGGGTACTTAACTTCTTTATTTTCATTTATACAGGTTCACCTAAATGCTATTATTTCCCAACAGAGGCAAAGTATAATAATGACTTTTGAAATAAAAAATTCCCGCTCCCTTTAAAAATTAAATTTTGGCATTTATGGTTTGTTTTTAGAGGTGATTTTGGGCAAATAACCTACTCATATCATAATTCAATTGCAATTTATCTTATATTTAAAGCAGATGGGTGAATGAAATTTTCATGAAGAAAGTACTCAAATCGAGTTTTATAATCCTCAGTTTTTTGTTGATCTTATCCAAGGGATGGGCTACTCATATTGTGGGAGGGGAGTTTGAAATAATTCATTTAAAGGACTTCGATTATCAACTGAATCTGGTACAGTATTTTGATGTGGTCAATGGCAATCCGTTTGCTGAAGATTCCACGGTGGTGGCTTTTATCTTTCGCAAAACCGACAACCAGTTCATCCGGTCGGTGAAACTATTAAGAGTTGATCGCGAACTGGTTGGATATACCCAAC
>JAPUIM010000234.1 GCA_027297025.1 Bacteroidota bacterium
TTCTTACTGTTCTCATTGTGATCCAGCGCTTTTAACCCCGCAAAATATTCCGCATTCAAGCTTTTTACTTTTAATTGGGGCAGCTCTTTTTTCAGACTGAGAATCAATTGGTCCAGTACATTTTGCGAGATGTCAATGGGAACATACTGAAAATCAGCTTGTTGCTGTACAAAATACTCAAGCAGAACTTTGGTCTTTAAACCATCTCCGGCGCCAAATTCCACCAAATTGAACTTAGTACTGTTTTCTTGAAACAGTTTTAACAAGTCGGACCTTTGTTGGGAAAATATTTCAAACTCACTGTGTGTTAAATAGTACTCCTGCAGCTGCATGATCTGTTGAAAAAGACCATCACCGGTTTCATCATAAAAATATTTTGAGGGCAAAAATTTCGGATTGGCAGATAGTCCTTCCACTACATCCTTGGCAAATACCTGATCCATCTGGAGTTGGTGGTTTATAAACTTTGGGCTAACCTAATTCCTGTAAACTGCCATCTCAGGTGGGGTTGAAAAAAATTGCGGTAGGTTGGTCTTATATGATCCCGGGGAGTGGCACAGGAACCTCCTCTCAATACCATTTGATTTATCATAAATTTCCCGTTGTATTCTCCCAACGCTCCTTCCTCTTTTTCAAAATTTGGATAAGGCAAATAGGCGCTGCCGGTCCACTCCCAAACATCTCCCAGAAATTGCATATTTTCACCCTGCATGGTTTGAGGATGGTACCGGTTGGTATCCATAAAATTATGACTGGGGGAAACCTTTGGGCAATTTTCATAACATGCTACTTCCCATTCGAACTCGGTCAACAATCTTTTGCCTTTCCACAGTGCATAGGCATCAGCTTCGTAGTAGCTGATATGGGTGATGGGTTCAGATAAATTGATTTTTTGCAGCCCGTATAAGGTATAACTATGCCAACCATCCTCCATTTCGTACCAGTAAAATGGTGCTTTTATATCATTTTCATTGACCCAGGTCCAACCATCAGATAACCAAAAACGAAAATCCCGGTACCCTCCTTCCTGCATAAATTCCAAGTATTCTCCCACCGTCACCAACCGGTCCAGATATTTAAAATCGTGTAAATAGACTTTATGTCTGCCCTTTTCATTGTCGAAGCAAAATCCCTTTTCTCCATGTCCAATCTCATATATTCCTTCCGGTACCTCCTGGTAGTTTTCCCCCAGAGGTTGTGGCAAATCCGAGGACGTTGATTCCGGTTTTTGGGAAAAATAAGCAGGGAACAACGGATTATTTCCCAGGATATATTTAATATCAGTAATCAACAATTCCTGGTGTTGTTGTTCATGTTGAAGTCCTATTTCAATTATATACTCCATTCTGGGAGTACTTTCTTCCTGTTTCAAAAATTCCAACATGTGCTGATCTACATATTCACGATAAGCATATACATCATCTATACCTGGTCTGCTCATATTTCCCCGGTCGGTCCGGATTACCCTGGCCCCAACAGTTTCATAATAACTATTGAACATGAAATTGTAATCGGGATCAAACACCTTATAACCCGGTTGAAGTTCTTTGAGCACAAAAGTTTCAAAGAACCAGGTGGTATGTCCCAGGTGCCATTTGGGAGGACTGACATCCACCACCGGCTGCACCACATAATCCTCTTTACGCAACGGTTTACATATTTGAATGGATTGTTCCCTTACCTGTTGATACCTATTAATAATTGTTTCCGTAGGTGTTGAAATAACTTCTTGTGGATTAATCAAAACTTGGTGGTTTTTGGTTATAACATAAAGCTTAAAACGCAACCGCAGGCTAATAAATTTTTATATCCTTAAAATTTGGTATTAATGGGGAGAAAATCCAGTTTTTAAGGGATTGATTTCAGCGATTAGTAAATCGTTGTCTTATTTGGTAATCAATATCTTTTCCCCTGGCTGGCAATTTAATTTTGCTCCTGCATTCTTATAGTTACAGGAGATCTGCATGGTCCCATCACCGGTCAAAAATCCCACCCATTCACCCACCGCTACATCATTATAGGTGGAACCATATAAAGCGGAGTAGGATTTGCCTCCATATTCGATGTGAAATTTTTCCTTAAATCCAATTCCCAACTTTGCCAAATCCTCTGCCGTCAATTCAACATAAAGATTGCCATATAGAGGGTCTATCCATTTAATAGCGGTGAGGGCGCCCCCTTTTTCAAATATGGCGGTGGATACGGGTTTTACGAATATGGTGCCATCTTTATTTCTTTCTATCCCCTTCCCATCAATAAATTCAATCAAAGAATTAATGGCAGCTTCTTGTTCCCGGCTGTTGACATTCACATGACCATCCCGCTTCACCAGCCAGAACACCGCTTTATCATTATTTTGGCTGGCCTTTTCCACGTAGGCCTTGGGGGCAGCAGCTTCACTTTGATTGGTAAGAAAAATAATAGGTAGCTGAGGTTTGTAGGTCAATTCAAATCCCAATGTATCCTTCAGTTGCAATCCAGCGCCTATGGCCACCACCCCATCGAACTTCCCTTTATCCGATTCAGCAATCAGCGTGCTGATCATCCCACCCATGGATTTTCCCTGAAGTATGGTCCTTTCTGGCTGACCGTATTTATTCATCAGGTATTTATGAAGGCTATATATATCCTCGACCCCTTCTTCTGCCATAAAACCATTGCGGCGATAGCTGGTACCGGCCACCATCCAACCCTTTTCCAGTAGCTGCTGATAAAGGGGCAGGGGGAAATCCGACGACAGAGGTAGACCCTGGGGAACATAACCATGGGCCAGGACCAGTAGATGCTGGTTCCACTTTTCAGGAATCGCAATGGTGATCTTGGAATCACCTAACTGCTCTTTCACCAGTTTGTAAGAAGATTGAGCAGGTGCCTGGTTGTGCATTATTATACATAGTAAGCTCATCAAAGTAAACGCTGTATACCTATTTTTTCTGTTCATGGCTATATTGTTTTTTCATCATGTATCGATCAGATTTGTCAATTCAATATTACTGTGGAAAAACCCGGTAATGTTGCAGGACTAACAACGGTGGAAAAGTCGGGATCGGTGGAAAATAGTAACTCCCTCTGCCTTGTTCCACTTAAATCAATAGTAACAGATTCTGGAGAAATATTGTGAATTACCAAGGCGGTGTGACCTTCGGATTCACGGGTAAAGGAAATAAGCCGATCGTCGGATAGGTCAGTGATATTGATATCTCCAAAAGTTAAGGCTTTATGGTTATTTCTCAGTTTTATCAGAGTCTTA
>JAPUIM010000235.1 GCA_027297025.1 Bacteroidota bacterium
AATTAATTGCCAAACCCTGAAACAGCTGGGGAGTTGATTCAGTTCCAGAAGAAAGGGAGGGGCTTGGAGCAAGATTAGCGGCTATCCAGCGATCGGAATGATGGCAGGGATTCCTGTATATTTAAATCCGGAATGGCCGCCCTTAGGTTTCAGCCAAAATATAAGCTGAAACCGCCGGTATCTTTAATTGGGTACCCG
The DNA here is from genome assembly GCA_027297025.1 of Bacteroidota bacterium. GTDB lineage: Bacteria > Bacteroidota > Bacteroidia > Cytophagales > Cyclobacteriaceae > JAPUIM01. The sequence goes on from JAPUIM010000235.1 coordinate 199, forward strand.
ATATGTTTCGCAACCCCTCCTCATTAATGTGTTCACTATCCGATATAAGCTTCCAATTTCCCTCAGGTATTTGCACCGCCCGCTCTTCATTACTTCCGTTAAACAAAACCAATATATTGCGGTATTCATCGCCATTGGCGTTGTTATTGATCATATATCCCACCATATTGGGTTGGCTAAACTCCAGAAATTTTAAGTGTTGGTTGATCATGTCCACATGAGGCATCCTGAATGCAGGGTGATTCTTTCTAAGTGAGATCAAATCCCTGTAGAATTCAAACACCGGCTTATATTGTGCCTTCCTGGACCAGTCGATTTGGTTGATTGTATCATGAGACTTGTAGGAGTTCTCCTCCCCTTGTTTGGTCCTGAGTAATTCAACCCCTGCATGCAAAAACGGTATTCCCTGAGAAGTCAAAACGATGGCCATACTAAGTTTATGCATCCTAATCAATTCTTCCTCGGAGGCTTCTTTGTTGGAAATAGCCAACTTATCCAGTAAAGTATGGTTGTCATGGCAGGAGACATAGTTGATGGTTTGATAGGGTTGATTAGCCCAGGGAGCATTCGAATAGTTGACCACTTTGTAATTAATTTGAGGGTGATAGGTAGAGGCAACTACTCCAAATTTTACGCTCTCCTCTAAACCCGGCTTGCCGCTGGCAAATCCCTGGTCTTCGTGATCTGACCAATGTCCCTTGATCCCGTCTCTTAGATCATCACTAAAAGCTGCCACTTTACTGAGGTTTACGGTATTATGCTTAATGGCACGGCGCTCCAATGGCAAAGGGCTATCCCCTGCCGTCCATCCTTCTCCATATACAAATATGGTGGGATCGATCTTTTCTAATTCCTGGGTGATCAAATTCATGGTCTCGATATCGTGGATACCCATTAAATCAAACCTAAAACCATCGATGTGGTATTCAGTGGCCCAGTATTTCACCGATTCCACCATGAATTTTCGCATCATTGCCCTTTCCGAGGCGGTTTCATTGCCACAGGCTGAGGCGTCGGAAAATCCCCCTGTACTATCCTGGCGATAATAATAACCGGGAACCAACTGATTGAAATTGGATAATTCAGTATCGCCGGTATGGTTGTATACCACATCCATGATCACCCTGAGATCATTTTGATGAAGGATCTGTACCATCTTTTTGAACTCATTGACCCTGGTGGCTCCATCATTGGGATTGGTAGAATAGGATCCCTCGGGCACATTATAGTTTTGTGGATCATAACCCCAGTTGAATTTATTTTGGTGTAAGGCAGTCTCGTCAATGGACTTGAAATCAAATGAAGGAAGCAGGTGAACATGGGTAACCCCTAATTCCTTGATATGGTCCAAACCGGTGCTTTCTCCTTCGGGACTTTTGGTCCCCGATTCAGTTAGTCCCAGAAATTTTCCCTTGTGGGAAATTCCGGAGTTGGGATGGGTAGACAAATCGCGAACATGCAATTCATAAATAATGATATCAGTCAAATTTTGAAGCGGCGGACGTTGATCATTCTCCCATCCTTCAGGGTTGGTTTCAGGTAATGAAATCACCATAGCCCTCTTGCCATTTACACCTACTGCCCGTGCATAAGGTCCGGTGACTTCTTTAAGCCATTCTCTTTTTATATTTACTTGATAGGTATAATAGTTACCGTTTAAATCGCCTACTATTTTTGTTTCCCAAACTCCCTTGAGACCACGGTCCATGTTCTGTTCTACCAAAGGCTCACCACCTGATCCTTCTCGATATATTCTCAACTTCACCTCATAAGCCGGAGGAGACCAAAGTTTAAAAATAGAACCCTCCTGAGAATAGGTCACACCCAAATCATCACCCTCATAATATGGATATTCCTCAAAAGAAGCATACTCCTGTGGTGCAGTTTCACAAGCACTCGTCATAGATATTACGGTTAAAATATTTAGGTATCCAATTTTCAATTTCATCATAACTGAAATTTGTTGGCAAAAATAAATGATAATGGTGATTACTCAAATTGCGGCAGTTTATTAACAGGCAATTTGGCATTAATGCCATTAATAGCCAATTTACTTTTATCCATTCCTAATTTTATTATTTTTGCCTTGTATCAAATTTTTTACCGTCTTACATGCAAGAACTAAATGATTTTTTAGGCCTTATTGATGGAATAATTGGAGGCTCGGATTGGTTCGTTTATCTTTTATTGGGTACCGGAATATTTTTTACCGTTTATCTAAAATTCCCTCAGATCAGGTATTTCCGTCACGCCATAAAAGTAGTTAAAGGTAAATTCGATAAAAAGTCTGATGAAGGGGACGCTACTCACTTCCAGGCGCTGGCTACCGCCCTATCGGGGACAGTAGGAACCGGAAATATAGGAGGAGTGGCCCTGGCCATCCATTTAGGTGGTCCAGCCGCCCTATTCTGGATGTTGGTTACCGCGTTTTTGGGAATGACTACCAAATTCGTAGAGGTGACACTTTCTCATAAATACCGCGAAAAAGTTGAAGACGGCAGCATAGCTGGTGGGCCCATGTATTACATGAAAAATGCAGACATACGGTTTATGGGTAAAAAGCTGAACATGAGATGGGTAGCTGCCTTGTTTGCTTTTGCTACCATTATGTCTTCCTTCGGTACCGGTAGTCTTCCCCAGATCAATAACATCTCCAATTCTATATTCACCACCTTCGGAATTACCCAATGGGTGACTGGTCTGATTCTGGCAGTTGTATTAGCTATGGTAATTTTAGGTGGCATCAAACGAATTGTAAAGGTTACCGAAAAACTAGTGCCGAGTATGGCCATCCTTTACTTCTTTGGGGCCTTGGGGGTGATCCTGTATAATTATGAAAACATTATACCTTCTTTGATTTCGGTTTTTGCTGATGTTTTCACCGGCAGCGCCGCAACGGGAGGATTTATGGGTGCTACTTTAAGTTACGCTTTTAACCGCGGGGTGAACCGGGGTCTATTTTCTAATGAAGCAGGTCAGGGGTCCGCCCCTATTGCTCACGCCGCGGCCAAAGCACACGAACCTGTTTCAGAAGGAATGGTAGCCATACTTGAGCCATTCATCGACACCATTGTCATATGTACATTGACCGGGCTGGTACTGCTTTCTTCAGGGGCCTGGAATCAGAAATTCCAAAATAAATTCCAATACACGGATATTGAGGTGCTGCAGGGATCTTATAATGAGCTAGAGCAGAGTGATAAAGAAAAAATCTATCAGCACCTGGTGGGCAAAGAAAGCCTGGATGTTTTCGATGGGTCATTGGATGTACAAAATGGCAAAATCACCAATGACATCACCCTGTTACATGCCAGGTCTTTTGCCGAGGATGTTAGGGTTTTTCTGGGAGATGAACTATATACCGGAAAACTTTCAGTTTCTAATGGGGATGTAATAGATGAATCGGGTAACATTATCATTAGAGGAAAATCACTGCTTCACAGTGCCCCTTTAACTACTGAAGCATTTAAAATGGGGCTCTTCGGAGACTTCGGGAAATACATCGTTTCTATTGGTCTACTTCTATTTGCTTTCTCCACCGCTATATCCTGGTCCTACTATGGCGACAGGGCTTCTACCTACCTCTGGGGTACAAAATCGGTTTTTTATTATAGAATAGTATACGTAGTTGGCTTCTTTTTTGGATCATTTGCCGATACAACCATCATCTGGACCTTGTCCGGGATCACTATTGCCATTATGACCATACCCAACCTTATAGGGATCCTGCTGATGCGCAAAGAGATGCTGGAAACGGTTAAAAAATACTGGGGTGATTTCAAAACTGAATGGCCTGAAGAAAAAACTCCTGAATAGAATTGAAGGCTTAATTAGAATTTATCACCTTTTTCAAATATATATTTTGCTATGAAATTTAGATCTCAGTTTTTGCTTTTATTGTGGCTGCTGTTGTGGATCCATGCTGTAAAAGCTCAAACCTTAACTTCCGATTCGCTAATCCCGCTCGATCCCAATATAAAAATGGGGAAACTGGAAAATGGGATCACCTATTACATCAGAAAAAATAGCAAACCTGAAAACCGGCTTGAACTCAGGTTGGCGGTCAATGCAGGATCAATTTTGGAAGACGATGATCAGTTGGGATTGGCCCATTTCACAGAGCATATGGCTTTTAATGGCACTAAAAATTTCAGCAAAAATGAACTTGTGAGTTACCTGCAGTCAGTAGGGGTCCGATTTGGTGCACATCTCAACGCTTATACCAGTTTTGATGAAACAGTGTACATATTGCACCTTCCTTCCGACTCCTCGGAGATCGTAAATCAAGGCTTTCAAATACTGGAGGATTGGGCCCACAATTTGTCATTTGAAAATGAGGAGATCGACAAGGAACGTGGAGTGGTAATAGAAGAATGGCGGCTGGGCCAGGGAGCAGAAATGAGAATGCTGGATAAATATTTACCGGTGATCTTTAAAGATTCAAGGTACTCCAAAAGATTGCCCATTGGGACCAAAGAGATTCTGGAAAATTTTGAGTATGAAACTCTCAAGAGATTCTATAGAGATTGGTACCGGCCCGAATTGATGGCAGTGATTGCAGTAGGGGATTTGGAAATTGAGGAGATGGAAGCCAAAATAGTACAACACTTCAATAAGGTCCCTGTTTCCGAAAATCCCAGGGAACGAAAAACCTATCCGGTTCCCGATCATCAAGAAACGCTGGTAGCCATAGAATCCGATCCTGAAACAGCCTTTACCCGGGTGCGACTCTATTTTAAGAGCGACCCCAAACCATCTACTACATTGGCAGATTATCGGACGCTGATCACCCAAAGCATCTATACCGGATTGTTGAACCAGCGTTTGGAGGAACTGAAACAAAAGGCTGACCCGCCTTTCATATTTGCCTCAATAGAATATGGTAGCACCTGGGCCAGGACTAAAAGCGCATTTCAGGCCTTTGCTATGGTAAGTGAAAATGGGGTTGAGAAAGGATTACGAACTTTGTTAGAGGAAACACGGAGGGTAAGGCTGCATGGCTTCACCCAAGGTGAGCTGGAAAGATATAAAAAAGATATGCTGATCCTGTACCAAAGGGCCTACAATGAAAGAGATAAAACCGAATCTGGATCTTATGCCGGTGAATACATCCGCAACTTTTTAGAGAAAGAGCCTATTCCTGGCATTGAGTTTGAATATGGGTATGTACAGCAAATATTGCCCGGCATAACCCTGGACGATGTTAATGGCCTGACTGAGAAGTGGATCAAGGATGACAATAGAGTGGTGGTGATCACCGCACCTGAAAAGGAAGGAATAGTGTTGCCTACTAAAGACCAGGTGAAAGGGATCCTGGAAGAAGTGGCCACCTCCCAGGTAGAGCCCTATCAAGACGAATTAGCAGGTTTGGTGCTGATGGAACAAGCACCTACTCCCGGCAAGATTATAAAGGAAAACGAACTTCCTGAGATCGGAGTTACAGAGTTCACTTTGTCTAATGGGGTGCAGGTCAAACTAAAATCCACTGACTTCAAAAACGATGAAGTTATATTTTACGCCTACAGCCTAGGTGGCCATTCATTGTATCCAGATGAAGATTATTATTCAGCAACAAACTCTTCCAGTGTAGTGGCCAGGAGTGGAGTAAAGGAATTCTCAGCCATAGACCTTCAAAAACTAATGGCCGGTAAAATTGTTTCCGTAACTCCTTTTATTAATGAATTGACGGAGGGACTTCGGGGAAATTCAACCCCCGCCGACATGGAAACCATGTTTCAGTTGATCCATCTGGAATTTACTGCCCCTAGAAAGGATGCGGAAATTTTCCAGGCCTATATCACCAATAACAAAGCCCTCTACAAGAATCTCTTATCCAATCCTCAATATTATTATTACGATAAATTGACCCGATTGCTTACCCAAAACCACCTAAGGGGAGGAGGATTCCCGAAGGATGAGGATTGGGATAAAATAGATTTGGAAAGATTGCATCAGATCTATCAAGACCGATTCAAAGATGCCAGTGATTTCACTTTTATGTTTGTGGGGGCCTTCCAAATGGATCAAATCAAGCCCCTGATTGAAACCTACCTGGCCAGCTTGCCCTCTATCAACCGAACCGAATCCTGGAAAGATGTAGGAGTGAGACCGCCTTCCGGTTCAGTGGAAAAATCCTTTAATAAAGGAACCGATCCTAAAAGTATGGTGACCTTGATTTTTACCGGGGAAACGGAGTACGACCGGAATGAGTCTTACAAACTCAATGCAGTGGCTGAACTTTTAGACATTAAATTGATCGAAACCCTAAGAGAAGAAAAGGGCGGGGTATACGGCGCCAGCGCTGGTGGTCAGATCTCTCAATACCCCTATTCCAACTACTCGGTGACCATACGTTTTCCCTGTTCCCCAGATAATGTGGATGAATTAATAGCCGCCACCATGGCCGAGATCGATAAGCTCAAACAGAATGGTGCGGAAGAAAAAGACTTAAACAAAGTGAAGGAAACCCTGAAAAGGGAGAGGGAAACCAATCTCAAGGAAAATAGCTATTGGCTGACAGTGTTGAGAAGCTACTATTACAATGGTGAGGACCCCAGGGAAACCCTCAAATACGAAGAAAGGATCAATGCCATTACTGTTCAGGATATACAGGAAACCGCCAACAAATACCTGAATACCGACAATTTCATTAAAGTGGTATTGTATCCGGAAGAGGGAGAATGACCCTTTATTATATCCTGTCCCTGTTCATCACTAAGGCTTCCCCATCTATCACCAATTTGTCAGTGGCATTATCCAAAACCCGTGTGGTGAGGGTTGCTGTGTGTTTGTCCGGATTGGTATCGTTTACTTGCACCAAGGCTTTATAGGTGGTATCTACATACATGGGCCTTTTGAATTCCAGCTGTTGAGATAAATAGATAGTGCCTTCCCCAGGAAACAAAGTACCCATGATCTTTGAAAAAATACTTGCACCTAACACTCCATGAATAATGGGTTTTTTAAATAGGGTCCGTGATGCATAATCCGGATCCAGGTGCAAGGGATTGGAGTCCCCGGTGAGACGGGCAAAATCCTCCACTTGATTTTGGGTAAATCTAAACTCTAGTTGGTAGTTATCTCCTGGTTCCATCTGATTCAGGTTTGATTAGTTTTCCAAAAGAACGAAAAACTTTAAAACCCTCAAAAATCTGAGTACCTTGAATATTTGATCTCCTGAAAATGGCGGTAAAATACCTGATCCTTATTTTTTATTTTTTGGTGCTATTTGTAATAGGTTTGGTAGCCTCCAGAAGGATCCATGACATAAAGGACTATTATGTGGGAGGTAAAAAACTGGGGTATTGGGTAGTAGCTTTCTCGGCACGGGCCACCGGAGAATCGGCCTGGCTGTTATTGGCCCTGCCCGGTATGGGCGCCATAGTAGGGATAAGCACTTATTGGGTGGTGGTAGGTGAAGTGATTGGAGTAGCTGTGGGATGGTTTGTCCTGGCCAAACCGTTCAAACGCCTCACCGATCAATACGATTCGGTAACCATCCCCGACTACTTGGTCAGTCGGTTTGGTTCCCAAACCCACCTCCTGCGGGCGGTGGCAGCTACCTGCCTTTCATTGTTCGTTATAATATATGTCAGTGCCCAGATTGATGCCAC
>JAPUIM010000236.1 GCA_027297025.1 Bacteroidota bacterium
GTAAAGGTCTTATATAAACAAACAATTCTGGGCTTTTTATGGGCTATATTGAACCCACTTTTCAATATGGTGGTATTTTCTATTGTCTTCGGAAAGCTAGCACAAATTCCAAGTGATGGGATACCCTATCCAGTATTTTCCTTGGCAGCATTATTGCCCTGGACCTATTTTTCACAAGCATTGTCTTCTTCAACCAATAGCTTGGTAACCCAGTCTGGCATGTTTACAAAAGTTTACTTCCCTCGTTTGATTATACCCTTGACCCCGGTAGTTGCTAAGCTGGTAGATTTTCTAATTGCTTTTGTGATGCTTATAGTGGTTATGGCTTACTATAATATTATCCCGGGATACGAAATTGTCTTTTTACCGCTTTTGATAATTCTGATGATTTTAACTGCATCCGGTATTGGCATGTGGCTTTCGGCCCTCGCGATCCAATATAGAGATATAAAATTTGCCATGACCTTTATGGTTCAGCTTCTCATGTATGCTGCTCCTGTAGTGTGGCCAGTATCTCTGATCGAGGAGAAGTTTGGTTACACCGCTAAAATGGTATACGGATTATATCCTATGGCCGGAATCATTGAGGGGTTTAGAGCCGCTTTACTGGGATCTAGGCCTATGCCTTGGGACATCATAATGATGGGCACAATAACCGCTCTTCTAGTTTTTGTAAGTGGTGTATTCTATTTTAGAAAGATGGAACGGGTCTTTGCCGACGTTGCCTAATTAAGTATTGAAAAGTCTTTTTTATGACAGATCTAGCAATTAAGGTTGACTATTTAAACAAGAAATATAGAATTGGTGCCAAGGAGGCAATAAACGATACTTTGGGAGGAAGATTGTCTGATTTTATCCTTTCGCCTTTACGAAATTTTAGAAAACTTAAAAGTTTAAGTGAGTTTAGCCAGGAAAAAGAAGAAGATGTGATTTTAGCATTAAGGGATATTTCTTTTGAGGTAAAAAAAGGCGAAGTATTGGGTATTATAGGGCATAATGGGGCAGGGAAAAGCACTTTACTAAAAATCCTTTCCAGAATTACCCAACCCACAACTGGTGAAATAATAATTAACGGCAGAGTGTCTTCCCTATTAGAGGTAGGAACCGGATTTCATCCCGAGCTTACGGGTAGTGAAAACATTTATCTCAATGGTACCATTCTGGGAATGAAAAAGAAAGAGGTTGATTCGAAATTCAATGAAATAGTGGAATTTTCAGGAGTTGAAAAGTTCATTGACACTCCGGTTAAGCGTTATTCTTCCGGGATGAAAGTAAGATTGGCATTTGCCGTTTCTGCCTATTTAGAACCGGAAATTTTAATAATTGACGAAGTTTTAGCGGTAGGGGACGCGGAGTTTCAGAAAAGGTGTTTGGGCAAAATGTGAGACGTGGCAGATGGTGGGAGAACAGTACTTTTTGTTAGCCATAATCTGGACGCAGTAAGTCAATTATGTAGCAGGGCACTATTATTAAATAATGGAAGAATTGTTTTTAACGGGAATGTGGCCGATTGTATTGACCAATACATTGGAAGCACAGAAAGCAGCAGTTATTCATATAATATACCCGAACAACCTGATCTAAAGGGCCAAATCAACTTTATCTCAATAACCACTTCTGATACAATTAAGGACGAAAATATTCTCAAATTTGATAGTGAAATAAAGTTCATAATTAGGTATACATTTCGTCAATCAGTCCAAGAATCATATATCTTATTGCGGGTGACTGATACTAGTGGTAAACCAATTTTCACTACTACCGATCACGACTTGAGAGATATAAATGATAATTCCCACCGTAATAAGGGTCAATATAGCTGTGAGATTCTTATTCCACCCAAACTTTTAATGCCCGGCAATTACTCATTTGTCGCTGCAATTCATATACCTAGAAGAAAGGCTATTCATCGCCTGAAAATGCCATTTTATTTTACCGTATTCCCAGCAAAGTTGGATGGGTATAAAAAGGATTGGTTCAGGGTAAAACGGGGGAATATTTATAAGGATATCAAATGGATCATTGCCTCCGAGAATAATTCATAGAGATGAATTTGAACAAATTCAGTAGGATTCCTTATGTAGGTCATCCAAATAATAGCAACCTGGGGGATAAAGTATTATATCAATTATGCCTTCAATATCTTGGAAATAAAATATGGATTCCTTGGAAACAAAGAAATAGAGTGAGGGATCATTTTGCTACCCTTAGAGCAAAGTATTTTATTGTAGGGGGAGGATCATTATTATTCACAGACCCCACTTTGGATAAAATACAGAGATGGATTGATTATGGTAAGCGACCTTTATTATTTGGAACTGGCTCCAGAGACTTGGATATATCCAATCAGGTGCGATGTGATATCTGGAGGACTAATCTAATCGCACCGAATATTATCCACGGTGTTAGAGGATTATTCACCCAGAAATATTTGAACAAAATAGGGGTGGTCTCGCAAGCAATCGGCGATCCTGGGTTTTTAGTGAACCTGAAATACCCCAGAACTCCCGAGCCTGAAAATTATATTGTCATAAGCCCTAGATTGAATTCAAGTACGACCTTATCGGAAGTAGACGGGCGGTCAGTTAAGCTGCTTTACGATTATTTAAAAAATTTAGATCAACGAAAGCTGAAGGTTAAAATCTTTCCCGCAAGCAGTGAAGACCTAGGAGTATGTGCATATTTGCATGCCTGTT
>JAPUIM010000237.1 GCA_027297025.1 Bacteroidota bacterium
GAATTTTCAAATTCTTTAGCCAAAAATTCACTGACTTACCACTCAGATTCATATAAGTGGTGGGTTTTATTAAATGAATAGTACGGCTTTTGTATTTAAATTGAGTATGGTAAGCAAGTCTTACCAATTCAAAATCCACCACATATTTATCTGCTAGTTGATCTAATGAGATAAAACCAATGTTGTGCCTGGTAATTTCGTATTCAGGCCCAATGTTTCCCAAACCTACTATCAGGTATTTCATAGACTATAGATAAAAAATCCTGCAGAAGCAGGATTTTTTGGGAATAAAATTTTTTTATTTTGGCTATTCCTTAGATTTTTTCTGCTCACCTTCCTTGGTAGGTTTATCACCTTCCTTGGTAGGTTTATCACCTTCGGTAGCGCCTCCTTCAGCGGCTTCAGTTCCTTCAGCTCCTTCAATTCCTTCTTCCCCTTCTTCGAGTTCTTCTCCCTCAAGTTCTTCCTCTTCGACCTCCACTATCAATTCCCTAGGGGTTTCAACCACTGCAATGGATGCTATCGGTGTATCCAATATATCAAAATTGACTTCTTCAACCTCACCAACTTTTATGGCATTGCCAAAATCCAATTCTGAGATGTCTACGGAAATTAATTCAGGCATGTCATTGGGTAATGCTTGAATTTTCAAGGTACGGCGTTTGTGTATTAGATTGCCTCCTTTACTTACCCCAGGAGAGTCACCGGTGAGTTTTACTGGAATATCCATTTTAACTAGTTTTCCTTCATGCAGCTCCAGAAAATCAGCATGTAAGATCACCTCACTAACCGGATGAAACTGGATATCCTGTAAAATCGCCTGAAACTCCAAGCCTTCAATATTTAAATGGACAAAATGCGCCTCATCGGTGTAAACCAATGAACGAAACAATATCATGGGTGCATAAAAATGTATTTGTTCTTTGCCTCCGTACAAAACACAGGGAACATTCCCTTCATTCCGTAACCTACTTGACTCAGCTTTACCGAGATTTGCTCTTTTATACCCTATAATCTCAAGTGTTTTCATAATTATAAATGGTTAAAATAATATCTAAATAAACAATGAACTGATAGATTCATTATTATGAATTCTTTTGATACCCTCAGCGAACAATTCAGCCAATGTAAGTACCTTTATTTTTGATAATTCACCTTTCAAAGGAATTGAATCCGAAACAACGAGTTCGATGAGGTCACTGTTTTCTACAGTCTCATAAGCATTCCCTGATAAAACCGGGTGGGTGCAGGTAGCCCTTACTGATAGAGCCCCTTTATCCAGTACTACTTTGGCAGCCCTGATAAGCGTTCCTCCGGTATCAATCATATCATCAACCAGTACGACATGTTTGTCCTTAACTTCCCCGATCACTTGCATCGAAATAATTTCATTAGCCCTTTTGCGGTATTTATCGCACACAACTATGTCTGCTCCAAAATATTTTGCATACCCTCGTGCACGACTAACACTGCCCACATCAGGGGCAGCAAAAACCATGTCGGAAAGGTTGAGGGTACTTAAATAAGGCACAAAAATTGCCGATCCGTATAAGTGATCCACTGGAAAATCAAAGAATCCTTGAATCTGTCCAGCATGAAGATCGCAAGTCATCAAGCGGTCGGCACCGGCAGCAACAATTAAATTAGCTATTAATTTGGCTGCAATAGCTACCCGGGGCTGATCCTTTCGATCCTGCCGGGCATAGCCAAAATAAGGAACCACGACCGTGATGTCGTTGGCAGATGCCCTTCTGGCCGCATCAATCATTAACAATAATTCTAATAGGTTATCTGCTGGGGGATCAGTGGATTGGATGATAAAAACATCATGTCCCCGAATATTTTCATCGAATTTGACCGAAATCTCACCATCACTAAATGTCCTGGCGGAATACTCCCCTAAAGTGGTACCATAGGATTCAGCAATTTTCCTGGCCAAATTTTCCGAGTTTTTTCCGGCAAAGATTTTAATTTCAATCATTGTGAAAACGGCAATATGTCCGGTTGGTTAATAAAAAAATAATCCCGATAACAAACCGAAATTATTTTATGTTGTCCGACTAGGGCTCGAACCTAGACTCTTCTGGACCAAAACCAGACGTGTTGCCAATTACACCATCGGACATTAAAATCCCTTAAATTTTCGAGTTTACAAAGTTAGAATTAATTTTTTATTTCTAATAAATATGGTTTATAATTTGGCTTTATTTTTGTGACGCTTTGATAACCGAATAATTAATAAATTTGTAATAGGACCTAAAAGTTTAAAATCCATGAAAAAAAGCATTTTGATATCCATTTTATTGTTATCTAGCCTGTTGGCAGGTGCATCATTTCCCATTCAAGTGTTACCTACTTCTCTTAAAATTGTGGTGAGAAACAATTTGGGCAATACCGAGGAGAATGTAAAAGTACAATTATATAAGAGCAAGGAGGACTACCGTAACGAAACTCAGGCAGTAAGTGTAGAATTTACCGACAAAAAGGGGAGGGTTACGTTTAAAAAATTAGAACCTATCGTTTACTACATCAATGCTACCAAAGGCGAGGCTAATAATTACGGCATGGGTGCGCAAACCGATGCTCTTGAGGAGGGTAGAATCAATAAATTAACTGTAATTATTGAATAAGCCATTTGCCCGTTTTGGAGTCTAAATCATTACATCTATGGCTAGAATATTCAAATTGGATGAGGATATGGAATTATTTGTAAAAGAAATTATGAACCAAAGTTGAAAGACAAGATGAGAGTAAGCATTTCAGCCTCCTTCTTCTTATTGATGTTTATCAGTCTTGGGATTTGGCTTGGTGTGTACAATACTCGGGAAACCACTACCGATCGATTCGCCTTTTTACAAGAAAAATCAGCCTTTGGGGCGGATGATGATCCTTGGGCCAGACTAGAGGAATTCCAATGCATGGTGGCTGATCCAGTTACTGGAGTAATCCCCCTAAATATACGTCGAAAGGAAATTTTCTTCGCTAGAAAAATTCCTAAAAGGGAAGATATTTATAAAACATCCAACGTTCGT
>JAPUIM010000238.1 GCA_027297025.1 Bacteroidota bacterium
TTGTATTTCCCCATTATAGAAAAATACCTGAAGAAATATAACCTGCCAGATGAACTCAAATATTTAGCCATCATTGAATCCGGCCTGAATCCCAACGCTATTTCAAGAGCTGGTGCGGTAGGTTTATGGCAGTTTATGCCAGGTACCGGAAATTATTTTAAACTTCATACTGACTGGTATGTAGATGACCGGATGGACCCTTATAAAGCCACCGAAGCTGCTTGTCAGTACCTATCCCAGCTATACAGTATATTTAATGACTGGGGTTTGGCATTAGCAGCCTACAATGCAGGTCCTGGAAACGTGAGGAGGGCTATAAGAAGATCGGGATACAAGAAAAATTTCTGGGACATCTACCGCTATCTTCCTCGTGAAACCCGAGGGTATGTACCACAGTTTGTGGCCATGATCTATTTATTAAACAATGCCGAACATCACAATTTATTCAGCAGCCATCGGAAATTTCTTCCTGAATCAGATACTATTTATATCAGTCAATTTTTACATGTTAAGACCTTCGCACAGCAACTCAATATATGCCTGGAAGAAATGCAGAAATTAAATCCTTCCATAAAATGGAATGCATTATCTAAGGATGTTAAAAATTATCCGTTGAGAATTCCCTCCGATAAATACCAGGTCTTTCTGGAAAATCAACAGGTTATTCTGGATTCAGCTGGCAGAACTGGTAAAAAAGAAATTGAATACATGGCCAGAAATACTGTGGGGAGCACCTATGGGAGAGAAAAATTGGTCTATAAAGTAAGAAGTGGTGACGTACTTGGCACCATAGCTCAAAGGTATAGAGTGAGGGTATCGGATATCAGAAAATGGAACAGACTTAGTGGAAACTTAATACGCGTTGGCCAACGTCTGGATATATGGATGTATCCTGGTACAAAACCCAGACCCGTCCGTAACTTGGCAAAAGCATCTCCCAAACCCATACCTTTACTACCTAATGCCAGGGTATACCTAGTCCAGCCCGGAGACACCCTGTGGGACATCTCAAAAATGTACCAAGATCTTTCTATTGAGAAGATAAAAAAGCTCAACAATCTTAAGACCAATAAAATTGTACCCGGTCAAAAACTGGTAATTGGTTGAAATGATTTGAAGGAGTATCATAGGCCAAACGACCTGATCCTTACCATCATTTTAATAAATTAATATTAATTAATAATTTAGGCCGTTCTTAGATAGAATGGTGGAAATCTCTATCTTAAAGCTGAAAAGTGATGAAGCAAATAATTAACTCCTTTACCTTCATTTTAATAGTCTTTATAAGCGGATGCAATACCGATCCTTCTTCCGATAGCCGGGTATTACCCCCGGCGCGTGGACAAATTGGCGAGATAATCATGGTTATAGACTCTGCCAAACGTAAAACCGAACTATTCCAGGAATTAAGAAAAACTTTCAGCGCACCGGTCCCTGGACTCCCCCAAAACGAACCAACTTTCACAATGAGATATGTGTCTCCGCTGAATTTAAATAATGTATTGAGATCAGCTAAAAACATGATATACGTAGCCACCTTGGATGATCGGACCAAAGGTGGGCGCGCTTTGTTGAGAAATTTTACTCAATCCTCCATAGACCGAATCAAAGCAGATTCATCACTTTTTATGTTCTCTAAACAAAATGAGTTTGCCCGGGGACAGGAAGTGTTACATCTTTTCGGCCCTGATGAACCCACCTTGATTAAAAATATCATTAGCAACCAGAAACGGCTAAGAAAACACTTTGAGAATATAGAGAAGAAGAGGCTTATGCGGAGTCTTTACAAAGCCAAGGAAGTGAATGCAATTGGTAAGCGTCTACTCAAAAACCATCAATACACATTCCGGGTGCCTCATAACTACGAAATTTCCCTGGACAAGGACAGTTTCACCTGGATTAGGCAATTAACAGATGCTGTAGATAAAAACATTTTCATATCCTACCAACCGTACTCGGATGAAGATGTATTTACCGATGAAAATATTTTGAAACTCAGATCGGCAATAACTGAGGAAAATCTACGGGATGTGGAAAATAAATCGGTTTATATGGACATCCAGTCCATTGTGCCCATAATAACTCGTAAGATCAGCTTTAATAAAAAATACGCTATTGAAGCAAGGGGATTATGGAAGTTGAGCGATGATAGCAGGGGCGGTCCCTTCTTAAGTTACATTTTTGTTGATGAGAAGCTTAACCGGCTCTATTATGTGGAGGGATATGTCGACAGTCCAGGACGTAACAAACGAGATTTTATACGAGAGTTAGAGGTAATACTAAGCACTTTCAAAACCGAATCGGAGCTTCAAACAGAAAAACAATCCTAATCAAATAATCTATGTCTATTAGAAAGGAAGACGCTCTTAATTATCATACTTATGGTCAACCGGGGAAAATTGAAGTGGTTCCCACCAAAGCCCTAAGCACCCAACGGGATTTGGCCCTGGCCTACTCACCAGGTGTTGCAGAACCATGCAAACTAATAGCCTCCAATAAGGAAGATGTGTACAAATACACCGCCAAAGGGAACCTGGTGGGTGTAGTGACTAATGGCACCGCAGTGTTGGGATTGGGCAATATAGGGCCCGATGCTTCCAAACCGGTGATGGAGGGAAAAGGAGTATTGTTTAAAAAATTTGCAGGAATTGATGTGTTTGACATAGAGATCGATTCCCAAGATCCTGATGAATTTATTAAAATCACTAAGTCCCTGGAGCCCACTTTCGGAGGGATTAACCTGGAAGACATAAAAGCCCCGGAAAGTTTTAAAATTGAAAAGGCCCTCAAGGAACAGATGAATATCCCGGTGATGCATGATGACCAGCA
>JAPUIM010000239.1 GCA_027297025.1 Bacteroidota bacterium
TTTTCAACTTTGAAATGTATAAAAATAATTTGCCAGGAAATTCCAAGCTGTAACAATGAGTATCGCTATCAATTTGGAGGCATAGAAATTTAGGTTCATTTTCCCATGCAGCAGATATAGTACCAAGTTATTAAGCGCCAAACCAATCAATGATATTATATAAAATTTGGTGTACTGCACAACTAACTGAGGATCTTTACTATGAAATGTCCAAGTACGGTTAAGAATGTAATTAGTGGATGCAGCTATTGAAAAACCCAGGCTGTTTGCCAGGTACTTGTTGAAGCCAAATTTTTCCTTAGTGATCCAAGTGACTGAAAAATCTATTAAAAGTCCTGAAAAGCCTACTACACTAAATTTCAAGAATTTAAGCAGAAACTGGAAATAACCATCAGCCATTATTTGCGATAGGATTGGGGGCATCTGAATTTATTAACTGGGCGCTTTATAGGATCTTATCCAGCAGAAACCAACTTTTTATTTTTCAAAATCAAGAACTCCTCATCACGATAATAAAACTCAAAATAGGGGTTATCTTTAATATTACCTTGAACAAATAATTTTTTGAAATGAAAAAAAAAGGATGACCATTTGGGCCGGTAAATAGAAATGAAGGGTTTATCCAAAATGATGTACTCAATACTGTCCTCGGCTATCTTCTTAAGAATCTGTTGTTGTGAGAATTCCTTTTTTTCTTTTTCTATATAAAATTCATAAGTATAGTAGGTCACCAGGTCATATTTACCGATCTCATTAAAAATGACATCCCATGGACCTAATATCCTAGCCTCTGGATCAGGAATCTTTTCCATCATGGCTCGATGGGCTTGCGAAAAGTCGCCGTTCCTCTGGAATATATTATAAAATACCTTTCCCGAAATTGCTAATTGGGCCGCAATTCCCAGTATAATGACTATTTTTAACCAGAGCCAATTATAATCTCGGAGCTTCAATAAAAATCCAGAGATAATGATGGCCATGAATGGGTATAAATAAATTAAAAACCTGGGGACTTTATGACTTCCCAGCAAAGCCAGGGAAACCATCAACGTCAGGCTAAAAATCAACAGAGACTTATGGCTCTTCAATAGGGATCTGTAACTGACAAATAAGCTAAGTAGGAAAAGCCCGGATAACACACTGATGACTTCATTTCTAAAATACCTTTTATGTTCCGTGATGAATTTGATGAAGAACGTTTGAATAAAAGACAAGGGACCGGTAAAGTTTACATTTTCTTCAAAACTGTGTTGAGGCCAATACTTGATTTGCATCATGAAAACTTCA
Source organism: Bacteroidota bacterium (assembly GCA_027297025.1). Taxonomy (GTDB): domain Bacteria; phylum Bacteroidota; class Bacteroidia; order Cytophagales; family Cyclobacteriaceae; genus JAPUIM01. The sequence goes on from JAPUIM010000239.1 coordinate 1,288, forward strand.
AAATTACTTTCTCCCCAAAGATCATAGGTGTAAATAGAGCTCACCAGTAAACCAAAGAAAGCAAAAATCAGCCCAGCCTTGAACCGTTTAAAAAACCCCAACATAATAACACCAGCGACCAAAAATACCATCCCGTTGAGATGTGTCAGGGTGGCTAAACCAGCTAATATTCCAGATACCCACACCCACTGATACTTGCCTTGTTGCAGGAATTTGTTCAGAAGGAAATACGACAAAAAACCCAAGGTCATGATCAATATCTCAGGTCGGTACAAGAATCCGTAGTTTACCAATGCCGGAGAGGTCAGAATAATGAGGCTGGCTAACCATATCTGGTTGGACGTATACTTTTCACTGTTAGCCAGGTAAAATTTGTAGAAAACATAAAAAAATCCCACATACACCAGGAGGGTGAAGATTTTAAAATAATAGACAGACCAGCCAAATAAAGAAACGATGGCCGCACCAATAAAAATATGTAGTTTATGAAAAGGGAAAATCTGCTGATCAAGCCCTAAGACACCTCGGATGCTGGCCATTTTTACAACTCCTGTTTTGGCCAGGTAGTACGACATTTCTGCAAACCAAAGTTCATCTGCATGGACATAACGTTTCCACAAACTCAAGGTAAAAATGACCAAGAAGATTCCCAGTGCAATGCGCAGATGGCGGGGCTTAATAATCCCTGAATACAATTGGTCTATCATAAAGTTTTGATAAAAAAAACCCCGATCATTAAAATCGGGGTTCTTGCCTATTTTTTCAACCTATTTTTAATAACGATAATATTCAGATTTAAATGGTCCATTTTTATCCACACCTATATACTCGGCCTGCTCATCGGTTAATTGTTCTAATTCCACCCCGATTTTGGAAAGGTGTAAGCTAGCTACCTTCTCATCCAAATGCTTGGGAAGTGTGTACACCTTATTTTCGTATTTGTTACTTTCATTCCAAAGTTCTAGTTGGGCCAAAGTTTGATTTGAGAAAGAATTGGACATTACGAAAGAAGGGTGGCCAGTGGCGCATCCAAGATTAACCAATCGTCCTTCTGCTAACAAAATTACATCTTTACCGTCAATGGTATATTTATCCACCTGGGGTTTGATCACATCTTTGGTATCCCCATAATTATCATTCAGCCAGGCAACATCGATCTCATTATCGAAATGTCCAATGTTGCAAACGATGATTTTGTCTTTCATGGCTCTGAAGTGACGTTCAGTAATAATATCCTTGTTGCCGGTGGCGGTTACCACGATGTCGGCTCTTTTAACCACATCATCCATTTTTTTCACTTCAAATCCATCCATGGCTGCTTGCAGAGCACAAATGGGATCAATCTCTGTCACCAATACACGTGCTCCGGCTCCTCGCAGAGATTGAGCTGAACCTTTTCCTACGTCACCATATCCTGCTACTACTGCCACCTTTCCCGCAATCATTACATCAGTTGCCCTTCTGATGGCGTCCACCAATGATTCTTTACAGCCATACTTGTTGTCAAACTTTGATTTTGTAACGGAGTCATTCACATTGATGGCGGGTAATGCCAAAGTGCCATTCTGTTCCCTTTCCATTAACCGATGAACCCCGGTAGTTGTTTCTTCAGAAATACCTCGTATTCCTGGAACCAGTTCAGGGTAATTATCCAATACCATATTTGTGAGATCCCCACCATCGTCCAGGATCATGTTGAGGGGTTGACGATCCTCTTCCTCTCCGAAAAACAGGGTTTGCTCTATGGCCCAAAGAAATTCCTCCTCGTTCATTCCTTTCCAGGCAAACACCGGAATGCCAGAGGCGGCAATAGCGGCGGCGGCGTGATCTTGAGTGGAAAATATATTGCAGGAAGACCAGGTCACCTGGGCTCCTAATTCTACCAGGGTTTCAATTAACACTGCTGTTTGAATGGTCATATGCAGACAACCGGCAATTCTAGCTCCCTTGAGTGGTTGAGAGGGACCATATTCTTGGCGTATCGACATCAATCCCGGCATTTCCGCTTCTGCCAACTTAATTTCTTTCCTTCCCCATTCGGCCAGGGTTAGATCCTTTACTTTAAAATTTTGTTTTGTGTCAATCATGAATTGTTCCTTAATCTAGGTGATCTGTTGTGAATAAAAATGACTATTTTTTGGGAACGCAAAGGTACTATAATTGTTCAAATATAACAATAAGCTAAAGTCCAGCTTGTGGTCATTGGCGGTTATGCTAGGCTATGAATTTGACCTCCTTGAAATCAAAAGTGAGGATTTTCCCATTGACTTCAATGCAAATTTTACCGGTGTCTTCTACTCCTCGGATTTTACCGGTAAATGCCTCTGTTGATTGAAACCGGTGCACCTGGTTGAGCCGATATAGGCTTTTGGAATAAGTGGACTTCAGTGTGGTCCAATCGCCGCCTTTTAATTCCAAATAACGTTTTTCCATGGTTTCACATAATCGGGATATGATACCCTCAAGATGAAATTGGCGATTGGTGATTTGGAACAGCGATATAGCATTTGGGGTTATAAATTGACTTTGGTTTACATTGAGACCAATACCAATGATTGTGGATTCAATATCCTCTTGCTGAATAGCACTCTCTATTAATATTCCGGCGATTTTCCTGTCATAGTAATATATATCATTGGGCCACTTAATTCTTAACCCATCCGGCAGGAAAGCACACAATAAATCAATCAAAGCCACTGATATCATCATGGTCATTAGAAATTGATCTTTAGGATGAAGAAAATTGGGTAGCAATACCACGGATAAGGTTACATTCTGATAAGGTACTGATTCCCAGGCATTACCCCTCTGCCCCCTCCCTGCAATCTGGTCATCAGTAATGATCAGGGTGCCTTCAGTCGCTTTTTTTTGGGCTAATAACTCGGAAGCAATGTCATTGGTAGAGTGACAGGATGGCAGGTAGTGTAATTTTCTGCCTACAAATAATGTTTTGGCAAGAATTTTATACAAGTATTTTATTGTACTTTTACCAAGCAAGTTAAAATATCAAATGTCAAGAAGAAAGGATTTGACTGGTTCGAAAGAGCTATCAAAAATTGTGGTAAAGGGGATGCAGGAGAAAAAGGCGCTAGATATCGTAATTTTGAACCTAACTAAAATAAAAAATGCGGTTGCTGATTATTTTGTTATTTGTTCCGGAAATTCAAATACCCAATTGGATGCCATTTCTGACTCAATTGACCAGCAGGTTCATCAACACACAAATCAAAACCCTTGGCACTGGGAGGGAAAAGAAAACAAGGAATGGATTTTGCTAGACTATGTAGATGTGGTGGTGCATATATTCATAAAAGAACGAAGAGAATTTTATGCACTTGAGGACTTATGGGGAGATGCTGAAGTGCTAAAAATAGATGAGGAGATGATAATTTCATAAATATTCTATCTACCTACCATAAATAACTTTCATACGGGAATAACGTTATCAAGTAATCAATCGATAAACAGTAGAAGCGAGGTATTGAATGGCTCAGAACCGAAATAAAAATAAAAAAATAATGCCCAAAGGGCCTCAGAAACCCAATTATCAAATTTGGATAATTGTGAGTTTAATTGCCCTGATCTTTGGTGTTACCTATTTTAATAAGAGTACCTCAACCATTACTATTTCCGAAAGGAGGTTTGAGCAAATGTTGTTGAGTAGTGATGTAGAGGAAGTAGTGCTTATAACCAACCAAAATATTGTTGAGGTTACTTTAAAAGAGGAAGCGCTTAGCAATAGCAAGTACAGAATGGAATTGGAGGAGAGTAATCCTTTCTCCCTAAAACAAGGTCCCCATTATAAGTTTAAGATCACTACACCGGAAATTTTTGATAAAAAATTCGAATTGGTAGAAGCCAGATTACCCGATGAACAACGGTTGGGTTATAAGGTAGAGGAAAGATCAGATATTACTAGTTTTATTTTTCAATGGGGATTTCTGTTCTTAATTCTCTTTGGATTCTGGTTTTTAATGCGGAGAATGACTGGGTCAGGAGGACCCGGAGGACAGATCTTTAATATTGGAAAATCCAAGGCCGCACTATTTGATGCTGATAACAAAGTGAAGTTCACCTTTGGGGATGTGGCTGGTTTGGATGAAGCTAAAGAGGAAGTTAAGGAAATAGTTGATTTCTTAAAGAGCCCGGGCAAGTTTACTAGGCTGGGAGGAAAGATACCAAAAGGAGCTCTTTTAGTAGGCCCCCCCGGTACGGGCAAAACATTATTGGCTAAAGCAGTGGCGGGTGAAGCTGCTGTTCCCTTCTTTTCGTTATCAGGATCTGATTTTGTGGAAATGTTTGTAGGAGTAGGTGCCGCCCGAGTTAGAGATTTGTTCAAACAGGCCAAGGAAAAAGCGCCTTGTATTGTATTTATTGATGAGATAGATGCAATTGGTCGATCCAGAGCGCGGGGACAAATTCCCGGATCCAATGACGAAAGAGAAAATACATTAAATTCCCTATTAGTGGAAATGGATGGTTTTGAAACCGATTCAGGGGTGATTATTCTTGGGGCCACTAACCGGCCCGACGTTCTGGATGTTGCCTTATTAAGACCAGGCAGATTTGACCGGCAAATAAGCATTGATAAGCCTGATATTGTAGGCAGAGATGCCATTTTTAAGGTTCATTTAAAACCCTTAAAGATGAATAAGGAAGTAGATCCTAAAAAATTGGCCGCTCAGACTCCAGGTTTTGCCGGAGCTGAAATTGCCAATGTATGTAATGAAGCAGCCTTAATAGCAGCTCGAAGAGACAAGAAAGCAGTAGAAATGATCGACTTTCAAGATGCCATTGATCGGGTCATTGGTGGTCTGGAAAAGAAAAACAAGATCATTTCGCCTGAAGAAAAGAAGATTGTGGCTTATCATGAAGCCGGTCATGCCGTAGCCGGCTGGTATTTGGAGCACGCGGATCCATTGGTAAAGGTAAGCATTGTGCCTCGTGGAGCGGCAGCTTTGGGATATGCCCAATACCTGCCCAAAGAACAGTTCCTTTATCAGACCGAGCAGCTGATGGACGAGATGTGCATGACTTTGGGCGGAAGAGCGGCCGAAGAAATTGTGCTTGAGAAAATTTCAACCGGAGCGCTAAGTGATCTGGAGAGGGTTACTAAAATGGCTTATAGTATGGTGACTATGTACGGAATGAATAAAAAAATCGGAAATGTCTCTTTTTATGATTCCAAACAATCCGAGTACAGTTTTAACAAACCCTATTCTGAAGCCACCGCCCAGACAATTGATGAAGAAGTAAGAAAGATCATAAAGGATGTATTTTTGAGAACCAAGAGTTTGCTGAAGAAAAAACGAAAGGAATTAGAAATAATTGCTAAAGAACTGCTAGAAAAAGAAGTGATTTTCCAAGCCGACCTGGAACGATTAATAGGGAAAAGGCCTTTCAAAAAACAAACTACCTATCAAGCCTTCACCAATGGAGTTCCAAAGAAAGACACCACCGATACCACTACCCCAAGTGCAGATGAAAAGGAGGAAAGGAAAACCACCAACGATGCTGAAAATAACAATGCTGAAATTCCTTCAAATGGGCCTGAAAAAGACGAATCAAAGCCTGCCGAAAAAGAAGAGAAAAGCTCTGAAAACCTGTAAACAAACCAAAAAATGTTTAAAATCAGGTGATTACTTCTATTACCTGATTTTTTTTATGCTATAATACGTATTTTGGTCAATTCAATTGACGCCTAAAATGATACCCGGCATTTCCTCGCTAACTGCTAACAAAAAGATATACTTTGCCTCAGATTTCCACTTGGGGGCACCGTCCCTAAAAGAGAGCCGTGAAAGAGAATTTACCATCGTCAAGTGGTTAAATCAAATTGAAGCTGATGCCCAGGCAATTTTTCTATTGGGAGATATTTTTGACTTCTGGTTTGAATACAAATATGTAGTTCCTAAGGGATTTGTAAGATTATTGGGCAAATTGGCTGATCTAACTGATAAAGGGATCCACGTGGTATTTTTTACGGGAAATCACGATATGTGGATGTTTGATTATTTTCCTCAAGAACTCAATATCCCAATATACCGACAAGCCCAAACCATCACCATAAATGATAAAAAAATACTTATTGGCCATGGTGATGGTTTAGGAGAAACGGGATGGTCTTATAAATTACTCAAGAAAATTTTTTCCAGTTCCATTTGCCAATGGGCATTTGCCAGGATCCATCCTAATTTTGGGTTTAGAATTGCCCACTTTTGGTCTAAAAAAAGTAGGGAAGGCAGTTCACTTTCTGCATCCGATTCCCCCGATCCTGAAAAGGAGTGGATATTCAAATACTGTCAAAAAATTGAAGAGCAAGCTCATCACGATTATTATGTTTTCGGTCATCGACATTTAACCTTGGATCTTGAAATAAATCAACAAAGCAGGTATATAAACATTGGGGAGTGGATGGACCAGTATACCTATGGAATATTTGACGGAAAGACCTTTAAGCTGCTTCAATTTGAAAAGTAGAACCTTTTTTTTGTTGGTCATTGGATGGCTATTGGCAATTCTTACATCCCAAGCTCAGGACTTTCAACTCATTGATTCAATTGGGTTTGGACCAATCACCCAGGTGTCTATCGATCGACAGAACCATATTTATATGGCCAATGAGGCAGGAGAAATTAATAAGTACGATACTGATGGAAAACTGCTGGTGACCTTTTCTCCCACCAAACCCGCTACTATTACCCTATTAGAGGCATGGCAAGGTATCAGAGTATTTGTTTATTATAACGATTTTCAGGAATACCTGCTGTTAGACCGATTTCTTACACCTACTCAGCCCATCAAGTTAGCTGCAGAGTTGGCTTTTGCTAAATTGACCACACTCGCTGCAGATGATAATATATGGGTGATTGACGAGGCCGATTATAGTCTAAAAAAATGGGATGCAGTTCAGCGTAGGATCTTAGTTGAAACGCCATTTTCATTTTTGTCTCAATTCCCTGAATTGGAAGTAAATTATATCCGGGAATATCAAAACCTTCTATTCATTATTGATTATCAGTCGGGTGTATTGGTATTTGATAACCTGGGAAATTATCTAAAGACCATGGACTACAAAAATTTGACATATCTCAATTTCAGTGGAGATCAGATGTATTTTCTGAATAATCAACACTTACAACTGGTCAATATTTATAATGGAGAATTACTAGAAATATCTTTGCCCATGAAAGACAAATTTAACCAAGCCCTGTTAACCAGAAACAGGCTAATTCTCATTGCTGATCATTATTTTAAGATCTATCTGAGAACTGAATAAGGGACGTCCAAATAATGAACGTCCCCAGCAGTTGATTTTTTTATTTAAGAATTTCCCTTATAGATTTCTAGTATCCGCTTTCTCAGCACAAAACTGTACTTGGAACTTATTAGTTCGATTTCACCAGTATTCTTGTTGTTGAGACTCTCTAAATAGGTGTAAAAATCCAGATTCCCAGAATTATAACTGGTCTGGGAAAACCTAAATGATTGGTCCAGGGCCACTAAGTTCTCCTTGGCGGCATTGTGGGTACTTTGAGCTGCCAACAGGTTTTGATAAGCCGATTGAATGTTATTGATCAAATCCAGTTCAGCTTGCTCTTGTGCCAATTCGTTATTCAACATGTTTATCTTAGACACCTGAATATTATTTTTTATTCTATATCTATTGAATATCGGTACGGAGAGATTGAAACCTACAAATTTTTGATCATTCAAGTCGAGTTGCCCCAAGTAGCCTTCAGCATCATTACTGGAAGAATAAAAAGACCCATAGGAAGCAGAGGCGCTGACCACTGGAAGTCTGTCCGTTTTGGCAATTTGAAAATCTTTTTCTCCCGCCCGGATATTTAAATCAGCGCTTTTGAGTGAAGGGGAGTAAACCATGGCTTTTTCCAATATAGAACCATATGGTTCTAAGGGTTCCTCCAACTCCTCATCATTTACTACAATGGTAGCGTAGGTATATTGTTGCGAAGGGTCAAGTTGCAATAATTGCAATAAGTTTAGTTTACTTCTATCCTGATCATTTTTTAAATTCACCATCCGTAAATTTTCTCTGGCGATTTGGGATTTAAGGTTAAAAACTTGCTCTTGATTTTCCACCCCCACTTCCACTCTCTTTTCAGCCCGGATAAGTTGCTTATTCAGTAGATTCAACCGTTCCTGAGAAACTTTAATATTTTCCTTACTTGTGAGGACCTCCAGGTAAAATGCGGTTACAAAAATCCTGGTGTCGTCTTCAGAACTGTTTACTTGATATTGGGCCGCATCTCTTATTAGCCTATTTCGCGAAAGATTGTGATGATTGCGCATTCCATTAAAAATGGTAACGTCTGCTCCTATAGAGGGAGAACTGGTTTGAGTAGTTTCCGTTTGAGGAGTTCCTGTGGTAGGGTCAATCACCAACCCATTGATAAAGTTGAAGTTGGCAAAGGCATTGACAGAAGGCCAGAACTCATACTTGCTTTGTTTTTCATTGGAGCTTGCCACTAAGGCATCATTCCTGGCCCTTTTAATATCCAGGTTGTTTGCCAGCCCAATTTTAATACAGTTTTCCAGATCCAGCTCTGTTTGTCCATGCACTCCAAAGGCCAGACAAACAACCAGAAGCATCGAAGCCAAGACTTTTCTAGTTGTTAATGTGTAAACTCTTTTTTTCATCGATGATTTATTTTATTGTTAACATTTGTGCTATACGCCAATTAATGTGCCACATTGGAGAAATCCTTCAATATCAGCATATTATAAACGATAAAACCAAGCCCAGTGTTCATTTTCATTACACTCCTGTCCAATTGTGAACTACGGGAGGACAGCGCTTACTTCCTACCAGGTTTGGTTTCGAAAATCAAAATTAACAAATCATTTTTGTTAATCCCTGGCAATTATAAATTCTCCCCCATAGTGGGGTATTAATTTTTGATACTTTTCCAGTTAAATTTGAGCAAAGGAATCCACTTATTCCTCTCAGATGTTTATACGTACCACCATTTTGAAAATTCTGATACTTACACCACTATTCTCCTGGAGCCAGATTCATAAAGGGGTACAAATCAAATGCCCTGGTTTTCAACCGGTAGGTGGGTATTTATTTGATATATCTGTAAATTTGATTCCATGATTCCAAATAAGAAATCAAAATGATGGGATTGCTTATCGGTATCTGTGCTTTAATTTTCAGTTTACCCGGCACAGAATATAAAAAAACGACTCAAGATGAGTCTCTTAAGCAATATTATGTTTACGCCTATTATTTTGGGGATGAAAATACACTGCTTATCACAGACATTAAGAGTTTTGAGTTTCCTACTGATAACAAAGTGGGCTTGAAAACACAACTATTTTTATTCAGCAAGTCCAACAACGCTCGATTCAAAATATTTTTGCAGACACGGTTTCCTCAACAGGTACCATTCATTTCTGAATCAATTGAAAATTTAGTGTTTTCCGAAGATTTCGATTTTGCTTCCGAGGAAAGGGAGTTTAAGATCAACCAAAATGAAGACAATGTGATTTTAGTCACTGAGTTTGAGTTCCTGCCCCCACAAATCCAGGCAACTGGAAATAAAGAAAAAGTCCATTAAACTTAGCTAGTGTCATGTCAGGCATGCTTTAGCCGAGCCAAGTCTTGCTCTTTTATCTGCGACTTACCCGACACAGCACACTTGACATGACACTAGGGCTGGGAATATG